>NZ_VKHT01000803.1 GCF_014141535.1 Streptomyces alkaliphilus
GTCCCGCTCCCAACCGATCACCACGTCGTGACCCGCCGACGCCAACCGGACGGCCACGGCCGCCCCGATTCCGCGCCCGCCCCCGGTAATCACCGTCACCGGGGCACGAGCTTCCCGGGTGCTGTCCTGCATCGGGCCCTCCCGTTCCCCTCCCCGCGCGGAGGCACTGTGCCGACCGCCGGGAAAACGTGCCCGGCACGACTCAGATGATGCCGCCCGGCGTGTACCGACCGGCCTCGCCCCCGGTCTCCTTGCCGATCTCCCGGCTCAACGCCCCCACCTGGGCCACGGCGTTGCCCACCCGGGGGGTACGGGCGAGCGGCTCCAGCACGTCCCGGTCCAGAGGGATCCGCGGGTCCTCGGCGATCCGGTCCACCAGGTCGTTCTCCGCGGCCCCCTCGCGCAGCGCCAGGGCGGTGGCCACCGCGTGCTCCTTGATCAACTCGTGGGCGGTCTCCCGACCCAGTCCCGCCCGGGTGGCGGCGGTGAGGAAGGCGGTCGTCGCCAGGAACGGCAGGTAGCGCTCGCGCTCCCGCTCGATCACCGCCGGGTGCGGCCCGAACTCGTCCAGCACCGTCAGCATCGTCTCGAACAGCCCGTCCAGCGCCAGGAAGGCGTCGGGCAGCGCCACCCGCCGCACGACCGAGCAGGAGACATCGCCCTCGTTCCACTGGGTGCCCGCCAACTCGCCCACCATCACGGCGTGACCCCGCAGCACCACCGCCAACGCGTTGATCCGCTCACATGACCGGGTGTTCATCTTGTGAGGCATGGCGGAGGACCCCACCTGCCCGGGTCGGAACCCCTCGGTCACCAGATCCTGCCCGGCCATCAACCGGATCGTCGTCGCGAGCGAGGAAGGCGCCGCCGCCAGCTGCACCAGCGCGGTGACCACGTCCCAGTCCAACGAACGCGGATAGACCTGGCCCACCGAGGTCATCACCCGATCGAAGCCCAGGTGGGCCGCGACCCGCCCCTCCAACTCCTCCAGCCGGCCGGTCTCGCCGTCCAACAGATCGAGCATGTCCCCGGCCGTGCCCACCGGACCCTTGATGCCGCGCAGCGGGTAACGGGACAACAGCTCCTCCACCCGCCGGTGGGCCAACAGCAGTTCCTCCGCCGCCGACGCGAACCGCTTGCCCAGCGTGGTCGCCTGGGCGGGCACATTGTGCGAACGCCCCACCACGACCAGCTCGGCGTGCTCGGTCGCCAGCCGCACCAGACGCGCCAGCACCGCCAGGGTGCGATCCCGCACCAGCTCCAGCGCGCTGCGCACCTGGAGCTGCTCCACGTTCTCCGTCAGATCCCGCGAGGTCATCGCCCGATGCACGTGCTCGTGTCCGGCCAGCGCGTTGAACTCCTCGATGCGGGCCTTCACGTCATGCCGGGTGACCCGCTCCCGCTCGGCGATCGAGTCGGTGTCCACCCGCTCCAGCACCCGCTCGTAGTCCTCGACCACGCCCCGGGGAACCTCCACCCCGAGCTCCCGCTGAGCCCTGAGCACGGCCAGCCACAGGCGCCGCTCCAGGACGATCTTGTGCTCCGGGGACCACAGACGGGCCATCTCGGGGGAGGCGTAGCGGGCGGCCAGGACGTTGGGGATCTGCGGCTTCTGTGTCACACCCGGATTCTACGAGGTCGCCCGCGCCCCGGGCGTCCCCGACCACCCGATCTCACCGTCGGTCCGCGACGGATCCCGGGTCCACGTCCACCGGCAGCAGCTCCGGGCGCTTGGGCGGCCTTCCGTCCCCCGAGGAACGACCGGTCAGCCGACGACCGATCCACGGCAGCAGGTGCCGGCGGGCGAACCGCAGATCCGCCCGGCGTCGCGCCGTCCACGCCGGGAGCACCGCCTCCGGCAACGGGGTGTGCCACTCCTCCCGCGCCGGGTACCCCAACGCCTGCCACACCGCCTCGGCCACCCGACGGTGCCCCTCCGCGGTCAGGTGCAGCCGGTCGTCCGCCCACAGCCGGGGGTCTCCCAGCGCCGGTGCCCCGTACAGGTCCACCACCAGCGCGTCGTGCCGCACCGCGAGGTCCTCGATGTGCGCGAACAATTCCTCCATCCGGCCCCGATAGCGTTCCAGCACCGGTCCACGCCGGCCGGGACTGCGCATCAGCACCAGACGTCCGCAGGTCGGGGCCAGCCGTTCCACCGCCTCCTCCAGCCGGTCGTGCACCCGCGCCTGGTCACAGCGCGGCCGCAGCACGTCGTTCAACCCGCCCACCAACGAGACGAGGTCGGGACGCATCGCCGCCGCGCGATCCACCTGCTCGTCCACGATCTGCCCGATCAGCTTTCCCCGCACGGCCAGATTGGCGTACCGGAACCCCGCCCGCTCCCCCGCCAGCCGGTCGGCCAACAG
>NZ_VKHT01000804.1 GCF_014141535.1 Streptomyces alkaliphilus
CCCCCCGAGGTAGCAGATGAGTCAGCATCGAGTGAACCGGCGACGGCGCCGGATCGCCCTGACGACCACGGCCGCGGCGACGGCGGCGGCCGTCACCGGCGTGGTGATGATCCCCTCCGCCGGCGCGTCGGAGATACCGGTCGGCCGGGGCGGCTACTCCGACACCCGCCCCGCCGGCGCCCAGGGCCCCACCGACAACATGGGCACCCCGGTCCTGCCGCAGGTCACCGACACCGTCGCCGGGGAGCCGGTCCCCACCAACCACTGGTGGTCCTCGCTCGTCTTCAAGCGCTACGCGGACAACCCGTACTCCCAGCCGATGTACGGACACCCCCTCACCTACCAGGCCGTCGCCGAGGGCCTCCAGGTCGGCCACCCCACCAACCACGCCATCGTCGGCGACGGCCGGCAGTACGAGTTCAACCACACCGCCGACCTCACCCTGAGCGTCACCGGCCTCAACTCCCCCGACGTCAGGGCCGACGGCTGGTCCGACTGGACCGTCACCCCCTACTGGGCCGACAGCGACCGCGAACTGCGCGCCACCATCGGCCACGGCATGCCCTACGTCTACGCCGAGGCGGGCGGCGGCGACGCCGAGATCATCACCAACGGGCCCCCCGAGGTCTTCGCCGACGAGGGCAACGTCCTCGGCGTGACCGTCGCCGGCAACCACTACGCGCTGTTCGCCCCCACCGGCAGCGACTGGAACATCTCCGGCACCTCCGTGACCGCCGCCCTCGGCGACAACGACTACTACTCCGTCGCCCTGCTGCCCGAACGGGACGCGCTGGGCACCTTCGAGCGGTACGCCTTCAGCTTCGTCACCGGCTCCGAGGTCTCCTGGGACTACGACCCCGCAGCCGGTGAGGTCAACGCCACCTACACCCTGGAGACCGAGGCCCGCGAGGGCTCGGAGACCGGCACCCTCCAGGCGCTGTACCGCCACCAGTGGATGCACACCGACGACGCGCTCCTCGACCACGAGTACGTCTCGCCGCGCGGCACCATGAAGCTCCGCGAGGGCAACTCCTTCACCACCACCCAGACCGTCCCCGGCGTCCTGCCCGTGCTGCCGGAGAGCGACGCGATCGACGACGGCCGCCTCGCCGGCCACATCGCCGACGTCCTCGGCTCCCCCGACCCCTTCGAGGGCGCCACCGACACCTACTGGACCGGCAAGCACCTCGGCAAGCTCGCCCAGCTCGCCACCGTCGCCGACCAGGCCGGCGAGACCGCCTCCCGCGACCGGCTGCTCACGCTGATCAAGGACCGCCTGGAGGAGTGGTTCACCGTCGGCGGCGCGGCCGAGTTCTCCTACGACGCCGACTGGTTCACCCTCACCGGGTACCCGGCGTCCTTCGGCAGCGACACCGAGCTGAACGACCACCACTTCCACTACAGCTACTTCGTGATGGCCGCCGCGATCGTCGCGCAGTTCGACCCCGAGTGGGCCGACGACTCCGCGTGGGGCGGCATGGTCCACGAGCTGATCCGCGACACCGCCAACCCGGCCCGCGACGACGACCGCTACCCGTTCCTGCGCGGCTTCGACGTCTACGCCGGCCACAGCTGGGCCGCCGGCCACCAGGGCTTCGCCGCCGGCAACAACCAGGAGTCCTCCTCCGAGTCCGTCAACCTCAGCACCGGCCTCATCCTGTGGGGCTCGGCCACCGGCAACGACGAACTGCGCGACCTCGGCGTCTACCTGCTGACCACCGAGGCCGAGTCGATCCGCCAGTACTGGTTCGACGCCGACCAGGAGGTCTACCCGGCCGACTACGAGCACCCGATCGTCGGCATGGTCTGGGGCTCCGGCGCCGCGTACGCCACCTGGTGGACCGCCAACCCGGAGGAGATCCACGGCATCAACGTGCTGCCCCTGACCGGCGGCTCCCTGCACCTGGGCGCCCACCCGGAGGCCGTCAACCGCAACCTCGACCACCTCGTCGAGCAGAACGGCGGGCCGTTCGAGGAGTGGCGCGACCTGCTGTGGCAGTTCCAGGCCCTCGTGGACCCGGAGACCGCCAAGGCCGCCTACGACGCGGACGGTGACGCCTACGAGCCGGAGGCCGGCGCCACCCGCGCCCACACCTACCACTGGATCAACACCCTCGCCGCCGTCGGCACGCCCAACCTGGACGTGACCGCCGACATCCCCACGGCGGCGGTCTTCGAGAAGGACGGCGTGCGCACCTACACCGCGCACAACCACGCCGACGCCGAGCGCACGGTGACCTTCTCCGACGGCACCACGCTCACCGTCCCGGCCCGCTCGTCCGCCACCTCCACCGGCTGACGCGCCGCCCCGGCCGGACCCCGGCCCGGCCCGCCGGGGCCGTCCCCCACACGCACCACGAC
>NZ_VKHT01000805.1 GCF_014141535.1 Streptomyces alkaliphilus
GGCGAGGCCCTGTGGTGGTGGCAGTTCTCCTACCTCTCCAACTGGGGGCCCACAGCCGGGGCCGCGCTGCGCGCCCTGCAATCCCTGGTCGCCCACGTTCGGCTGGACACCCCCCTCGCCGACCTCAACGGCCTCGACATCGACAGTGATGTCGAGGACGGTGATCTGGAGCGGCAGGCCGGTCGTGTGATGGCCGCCGAGATCGCCGTTCCGCTGGGGATCAAGCCGCCCCGGACGTAAGTACCGTCCCACCCGTGCCGCACCCGTGGTCGAGCGGTGCCATCCGTGCGACCACGGGTGCCGCGCACGTGCCCCCCGCATCCCGCTGCCGGGGCCGGGGTGGGCGACGGACGGATCTCCGGCGCGTCCACGGGCTGTTGGGCCGGGCGGGGAAGCAACGAGCAGTGCGGTGCGTGGAGTTCGCCGGCACGGTCGACCGGCGGAACGGACCCGACGGCACCCTCGCCCGCTCCCCGGTCACAAGGATGCCGATGCCGCGCCGGCGGCCTTCGTGGCGGAGCGAGGGGTTCGACGCGGGCGCCTTCGCCGGCCCCCGGGTGCCGACCGCGATTCCGGCCATCGGTGGGAGGACCCGCCGGCCCGAAACGCCGTGTCCGTGGCCGGTTCCGCCCCGGTGACGGGGGTTCCTCACCGCATCGGCGCAAGCACCACCACGGATACGGGACGCCGTTGCGGGGCGTCGCGACGCCCCTCGGGGACAGCGCTCGGAGAGGTCCACGAGCCCTCCGGACCGGGTTCTCGGCAGGGCGCGGGAAGCCCCGCGGGCCGTCACGCCCAGTCGCCGGAGTGCGTCACAGAGCGGTGAAACCGCCGGTCCGGGCGGTGCGGACTGTGACCTCCCGCACGTTTCGGCGGCGTTTCGTGTGTCCGCTCGACAAAAGGGCATGGCTTGGTGGCGAGCGGGCCCGGGAACGGCCCGGGCGGCCGGCCGGGCCACGTCTCACCATGCGGCGTGCCGGTGGCGGCCGCACCCCGCTCGGTAAAATCGAGCCACCGCGGTACCCATCCGGTCACCGCGGAAAACGACCCCTGAGGAGCGAGCACACGTGGGCCTTGTCGTGCAGAAGTACGGCGGCTCCTCCGTTGCCGATGCCGAGGGCATCAAGCGCGTCGCCAAGAGAATCGTCGAAGCCAAGAAGAGCGGCCACCAGGTGGTCGTCGTGGTCTCGGCGATGGGTGACACGACGGACGAGCTGATCGATCTCGCCAACGAGGTGACCCCGGTCGCCACAGGACGCGAATTCGACATGCTGCTGACCGCGGGAGAGCGGATCTCCATGGCCCTGCTGGCGATGGCGATCAAAACGCTGGGGCACGAGGCGCAGTCCTTCACCGGCAGCCAGGCCGGTGTGATCACCGACTCCGTCCACAACAAGGCCCGGATCATCGATGTCACCCCCGGCCGGATCCGTGCCGCCGTCGAGGCGGGGAACATCGCGATCGTCGCCGGCTTCCAGGGGGTCTCCCAGGACAGCAAGGACATCACCACCTTGGGGCGCGGAGGTTCCGACACCACCGCCGTGGCGCTGGCCGCCGCTCTGGAGGCCGAGGTCTGCGAGATCTACACCGACGTGGACGGCGTGTTCACCGCCGACCCCAGGGTGGTCAAGAAGGCCCGCAAGATCGACTGGATCTCCTCCGGGGAGATGCTGGAGCTGGCCAGCTCCGGCTCCAAGGTGCTGCTGCACCGCTGTGTCGAGTACGCCCGCCGCTACAACATCCCGATCCACGTCCGGTCGTCCTTCTCCGGCCTCACCGGCACCTGGGTCAGCAACGAACCGCGAGGAGACGAGCCGATGGAGCAGGCGCTCATCTCGGGTGTCGCCCACGACACCTCCGAGGCCAAGGTCACGATCGTCGGGGTCCCCGACAAGCCGGGTGAGGCCGCCAAGATCTTCCGCTCGGTCGCCGACGCCGAGATCAACATCGACATGGTGGTGCAGAACGTCTCGGCCGCCTCCACCGGCCTGACCGACATCTCCTTCACCCTGCCGGAGACCGACGGCAAGCGGGCCATCGAGGCGCTGAACCGCCAACAGGCCGACATCGGCTTCGCCTCGCTGCGCTACGACGACCGGATCGCCAAGATCTCCCTGGTCGGCGCGGGCATGAAGACCAACCCCGGGGTCACCGCCACCTTCTTCGAGGCGCTGTCCAACGCCGGGGTGAACATCGAGCTGATCTCCACCTCGGAGATCCGCATCTCGGTGGTGACCCGGCAGGACGACGTGAACGAGGCCGTGCGCGCCGTGCACACCGCCTTCGGGCTGGACTCCGACAGCGACGAGGCCGTGGTCTACGGCGGCACCGGCCGCTGAGACACCGGCCCCACCCGCCCC
>NZ_VKHT01000806.1 GCF_014141535.1 Streptomyces alkaliphilus
GGGCGGTGCGGGGGGAGGCGGCCGGCGACACGCGCGAACCGCCCCCCGGGCCCCGGGGTCGGACGGACCGTCAGGCGATCAGGCGACGCAACGCCATCCGCTGGTGCGGCAGCGTCCCGCTCGGGAAGCGGAACTCGCGGCGCAGCCGCCACACGCCGTCCGTCGCGCCCTGCTCGTACAGGGCGAACCCGGGCACGGTCCACTCGGCCTCGTACCCGGCCAGGTCGCGCTGCGCGCGGTCCATCGCCTCCTCGGCGATGCCGTGCGCCACCGTCACGTGGGGGTGGTAGGGAAAGCCCAGCTCACGGGCGAGCGGCCCGCGCGGATCCCGGATCCGCTCCTGGAGTCGACCGCAGGCGGTCCCGCCCCGCACCACCCGCACGAACACCACCGGCGACAGCGGGCGGAAGGTGTCCGTGCCCGACAGCCGCATGGGGAACGGTCGCCCGGAGGCGGCGATGCCCGCCAGGTACTCCTCCACGGCCGAGCGCGCGGCGACCTCCACGACCGTCGGCGGCACCAGCGTGACGTGGGTGGGGATACCGGACGCGGCGGTGTCACCGACACCGAAACGGTACTGCTGCAACAGGCTGCCGTGCGGCTCCGGGACAGCGAGCGACACGCCGAGCGTGACGGTCCCCACCAGCATCTCCTCCCGAGTGACGCGCGACGCGCGCGCGGACGACACCATCGACCCCGTTGACACCGACCCCGTTGGACCGGCCGGACGTGCCGAACCGGTCGCTCCCGTCGAGCGCGGGGACCTCCCCCGCGACGTCTCCGCCTGCCCGAGCGACCGCGCCGCCGGCGCGGACCGCTCACGAGCCGCGCCTTTCGCGGCTTCCCCGACTGCCGTGCCCGTGATCCTCTCCGTTTCGCTCGTTGCCGTCCGACGCCCGCTTCATTCCGTCACGGTGCACCCGGTCCCGCCGTGTTCCCTCGTGCCGTGCCGGAGCCCGGTGCCCCGGACCGGGCGGGAGGACCCCACCGGCGTCCACCGGGACCGATCTGTACCCCAACGCACCGACTCGTACCCTTCCGCACCCGATCGATACCGGGTGTGTCGGCCGGACGGACGGATGGCGCCGGGGGGCACGATCCGGTGCCAGTGTGGCGGGCGGGGGAGCGGAACGCGAACGGTCATCCGCCCCCCGACACCGGGTCGAAGGTCCGTATTCCCCGGGCCGTCCCTGCTCAGGGAGCCGGCGGCAGGAAGCCCACCCGGTCGTAGGTCTCGCGCAGCGTGACGGACGCGACAGCCCGCGCCTTCTCCGCGCCGCGCGCCAACAGCCGGTCCAGCTCCGCCGGGTCGTCCAGGTACTCCAGCACCCGGTTGCGGAAGGGAGTCACCCAGTCGGTGAACACCCCGGCCACCTCGGTCTTCAGAGCCCCGTACAGCTGCCCGGCGAACTTCTCCTCCAACTCGGGCACGGTGATGCCGGTCAGGGCCGAGTGGATCACCAGCAGGTTGCTCACGCCGGGCTTGTTCTCCGGGTCGTGGCGCACCTCGGTACCGGTGTCGGTGACCGCGCTGCGGAACTTCTTCGCCGAGACCTTCGGGTCGTCCATCAGGTCGATCCGCCCCTTGGCGCTCGCCGCCGACTTGCTCATCTTGGCGGTCGGCTCCTGGAGGTCGTAGATCTTGGCGGTCTCCCGGACGATGCGCGGCCTCGGCACGGTGAAGGTGTGGCCGTAGCGGGCGTTGAACCGCTCCGCGACATCCCGGGTCAGCTCCACGTGTTGGCGCTGGTCCTCGCCCACCGGTACCTGTTCGGCCTGGTAGAGCAGGATGTCCGCCACCTGGAGCACCGGGTAGGTGAACAGCCCCACCGTGGTGCCCTCGGCACCCTGCTTGGCGGACTTGTCCTTGAACTGCGTCATCCGGCTCGCCTCCCCGAAGCCGGTCATGCAGTTCATCACCCAGCCGAGCTGGGTGTGCTCCGCCAGGTGGCTCTGGACGAACAGCGTGCAGCGCTCCGGGTCCAGGCCCGCGCTCAACAGCTGGGCGGCGGCCAGTCGGGTGGACTCGCGCAGCCGCGCCGGGTCCTGGGGGATGGTGATCGCGTGCAGGTCCACCACCATGTAGAAGGCGTCGTGGCTCTCCTGCAACGCCACCCACTGGCGGACCGCGCCGAGGTAGTTGCCGAGGTGGAAGGAGCCGGAGGTGGGCTGGATCCCGGAGAGCACGCGAGGACGACGATCAGTGGCCATGGCTCCATTCTGGCAGCACCCGCGGACGTCGGGCCCCGCTCGTCCACAGGGGGAACGGGGGACACCACGGGCACGTCGGGGCACGGTTTTCCCGTCCCGGCGCGTGCGCCGGGGCGTCGCGCCCGTGTCACGGAGCGCGCCCCGGG
>NZ_VKHT01000807.1 GCF_014141535.1 Streptomyces alkaliphilus
CGGGTGCGGGCCGGTCCACCGGGGTTCAGCGCGGGGTGAAGACGGTGCGGTGCCAGGGCTTGCGGGCGACGGCGGTGATGTCCTGCATGACGTGCTTGACGGTGGTGTACTCCTCGAAGGAGTAGATCGACATGTCCTTCCCGTAGCCGGAGGCGTCGCGCCCCCCGTGCGGCATCTCGCTGATGATCGGGATGTGGTCGTTGACCCACACGCAGCCGGCGCGCAGCTCGCGGGAGGCGCGGGCGGTGCGGTAGGCGTCGCGGCTCCAGACGGAGGCGGCCAGACCGTAGGGGGTGTCGTTCGCCAGGTCCAGGGCCTCGTCGTCGGTGTCGAAGGGGAGCGCCACCAGCACGGGGCCGAAGACCTCCCGCCGCACGATCTCGGCGTCCCGGGCCACATCGGTGATCAGGGTCGGCCGGTAGTGGGCGCCGCCGGGCGGGGTGTGGGTCGGCATCCGCCCGCCGGTCACCACGCGGGCGCCGGCCCCCCGGGCCCGCTCCACGAAGCCGGCGACCCGGTCGCGGTGGGCCGGGGAGATCAGGGGGCCGATGTCGGTGTCGGGGTCGAAGGGGTCCCCGACCCGCACGCCGGACATGAGGTCGGCGACGCCGCTCACGAAGGCGTCGAACACCGACCGGTGCACGATCGCCCTGGTGGCGGCGGTGCAGTCCTGGCCGCTGTTGATCAGACAGGCGGCCACCGCGCCGTGCACCGCGGCCTCGGGGTCGGCGTCGTCGAACACCACGAAGGGCGCCTTGCCGCCCAACTCCAGGTGGGTGCGCTTGCCCGCTCCGGCCGCCAGGCCGGCGACCCGGTGACCCACCTCGGTGGAGCCGGTGAAGGAGACCATCGCCACGTCGGGGTGGGTCGCCAGGTGCTCCCCCGCGACGGGCCCCTCGCCGGGGACGATGTTGATCACGCCGGGGGGCACTCCCGCGTCCCGGGCCGCTTCCGCGAGCATCACCGAGGTCAAAGGGGTGTTCTCGGCGGGTTTGAGCACCGCGGTGTTGCCGGCGGCCACGGCCGGGAGAACCTTCCACACGGCCATCTGGAGGGGGTAGTTCCAGGGGGCGATCGATCCCACGACCCCCAACGGTTCGCGTCGTACGCCGGAGGTGTGGTCGGGGCTGTACTCGGCGACGGCCAGGCCGTCCAGACGACGTGCGGCCCCGGCGAAGAAGTCGACGTTGTCGACGGAACCGGGCACGTCGAACTCCCGGCTGAGCCGTTCGGGTTTGCCGCACTGCAGGGATTCCGCGAAGACCAGGTCCGGGGCGATCTCCTCCAGGCGGACCGCCAACCGGCGCAGCGCCGTCGAGCGTCCGGCCGGGCCGAGGGCGTCCCACTCCGGTTGGGCCGCCCGGGCGGCGGCCACCGCGGCGTCCACCTCGCGGGGGCCGGCTCCGGCGTAACGCAGCACGACCTCGCCGGTGGAGGGGTCGATCACCTCCTGCTCCCGGCCGTCGGCGTCGGTCACGGGGGCGCCGGCGACGAACGCGGTACCCGCGGCGAAGCGCTCCGCGACATCGAAACGGTGGTCCATCAGGGTTCTCCCGGGGCACGGTGTCGGTGTGGATCGGGATCGGGATCGGAAGGTCGGTACGGGAGCGGCCCGCGATCGGGGTGACGGAAGGGGAAGCGGGGCACCGAACGTGACCGGTCGGTGCCCGCCGGGACATGGACGGGGGCCGGAATGAAAGCCGATCCTGACAGTCGACAGGGCCTTCAACAAGGGATTCGGTTGTTTCTCTTTGGTTAAACGACGGATCCCATTGTCGCGACCTTGCGCGCCCGACTCCGCTCGTGCACAGTGAACCGGGTGGCCCGAGACTCCAGACACACGACCAGTCGCCCCCCGCTCGACCGGGTGTCGCTGGGCATCATCGAGCAACTGCAGCAGGACGGCCGTCGTTCCTACGCCGCGATCGGAAAGGCCGTCGGCCTCTCCGAGGCGGCGGTGCGGCAGCGGGTGCAGAAGCTGCTCGACCAGGGTGCGATGCAGATCGTGGCGGTCACCGACCCGCTCACCGTGGGCTTCCTGCGGCAGGCCATGGTCGGGATCAACGTCGAGGGCGACCTGGAACCGGTCGCGGACGCGCTGGCGGAGATGGACGAGGTGGACTACGTCGTCGTCACCGCCGGTTCGTTCGACCTGTTGGTCGAGATCGTCTGCGAGGACGACGACCACCTGCTCGAGATGATCAGCAAGCGCATCCGCACCCTGCCGGGCGTGCGATCCACCGAGAGCTTCGTCTATCTCAAACTGCGCAAGCAGACCTACGCATGGGGAACCCGATAGCCGTGAGCACGGAACCGCTTCAGACCACCGTCCCCTCCCCCGCGACCCCACCGACC
>NZ_VKHT01000808.1 GCF_014141535.1 Streptomyces alkaliphilus
GTGTATAAGAGACAGGTCGGGCCGGGCGGGGGGTCCGGCGGCGATTGTCAGTGGCAGCCGCTAGCGTCGGCGACGTGAAGCGAACGAATCAGAAACCGGTGACACCCATGGCTGGTACGGACCGCGAGAAGGCGCTCGACGCCGCTCTCGCGCAGATTGAACGACAGTTCGGCAAGGGCGCCGTCATGCGGATGGGCGACCGCACCGAGGAGCCCATCGAGATCATCCCGACCGGTTCGACAGCGCTCGACGTCGCCCTCGGGGTGGGCGGCCTCCCGCGCGGGCGGGTCGTCGAGGTGTACGGCCCGGAGAGCAGCGGCAAGACCACGCTGACCCTGCACGCGGTGGCGAACGCCCAGCGCGCCGGGGGCACCGTGGCCTTCATCGACGCCGAGCACGCCCTGGACCCGGAGTACGCCAAGCGGCTCGGCGTGGATGTGGAGCAGCTCATCCTCTCCCAGCCGGACAACGGCGAGCAGGCGCTGGAGATCACCGACATGCTGGTGCGCTCCGGCGCGCTGGACCTGATCGTCATCGACTCGGTCGCCGCCCTCGTGCCGCGCGCCGAGATCGAGGGCGAGATGGGCGATTCCCACGTCGGTCTCCAGGCCCGCCTGATGAGCCAGGCGCTGCGCAAGATCACCGGTGCGCTCAGTCAGTCCCGCACCACGGCGATCTTCATCAACCAGCTCCGCGAGAAGGTCGGCGTGATGTTCGGCAGCCCGGAGACCACCACCGGTGGTCGGGCGCTGAAGTTCTACGCCTCCGTGCGGCTGGACATCCGGCGCATCGAGACCCTCAAGGACGGCACCGACGCGGTGGGCAACCGCACCCGCGTCAAGGTCGTCAAGAACAAGGTCGCCCCGCCCTTCAAGCAGGCCGAGTTCGACATCCTCTACGGCATCGGCATCAGCCGTGAGGGCGGGCTCATCGACATGGGCGTGGAACACGGCTTCATCCGCAAGTCCGGTGCCTGGTACACCTACGAGGGCGACCAGCTCGGTCAGGGCAAGGAGAACGCCCGCAACTTCCTGCGGGACAACCCCGACCTCGCCAACGAGATCGAGCGGAAGATCAAGGAGAAGCTCGGCATCGGTCCCAAGGCCGAGCAGCCGGCCGAGGCCCCGGCGGAGGGCGCGGCGAGCCCCGCCGCTCCCGCCGCTCCCGCGGAGGAGGCCAAGGCCGCCGCGCCGGCTAAGACCGTTCGCGCCGGGGCCACGAAGGCACCCGCCGCGGCGAAGGCCTGATCCGTGGGCACCTCCCCGGAGCCGGGGCGTCGGGAGTCGGACGCCCCGGCCGATCCGGTGGAGCGGGCCCGTGCGATCTGCCTGCGCATGTTGACCGGCACCCCCCGCACCCGGGGGCAGCTGGAGGAGGCCCTGCGCCGCCGGGAGATCCCGGAGGACGCGGCGGCGGCCGTCCTGGACCGTTTCGAGGAGGTCGGCCTCATCGACGACGCCGCCTTCGCGGCGGCCTGGGTGGACTCCCGCCACCACGGCCGGGGGCTCGCCGGCCGCGCGCTCGCCCGTGAGCTGCGCCAGCGGGGGGTCGCGGCCCCCGTCGTCGCGGAGGCGGTCGCGGGCCTCGACCCGGAGCGGGAGGAGGAGACCGCCCGGGCCCTGGTGGAGCGCAAGCTCCGGGCGACCCGGGGCCTGGAGCGCGATCGCCGGCTGCGCCGGCTGGCCGGGATGCTGGCCCGCAAGGGATACCCGGAGGGCCTGGCGCTGCGCGTGGTGCGCGAGGCCCTGGAGCGGGAGGGCGAGGAGGTCGAGGAATGGGAGCTCCCGCCCTCCGGGGGATGAGCCCGCCGGGTGCGACCGGACCCGGCGGGACGGGAACACCGGGGCGGACCCCCGAGGGGTCGCTCCGGGCGGACCCTCAGCCCACCGGCAGGTCCGTGAGTTCTCCGACGCACCGCTCCAGCGCCCGTCGGTCCGCCCCCGGCAGGGCCGCGGCCAGTCGCCCGTCCGGCCGCACCACCAACAGGGTGTGCGCGGGGGCGCCCGGGTAGGCGTCGGTGACCAGGAGTTCCGCCGGCAGCGGCAGGGTGGACACCGCCCCCGCCAGGTCCGGCATCAGGCCCGCCGAGAGCCAGTGCCGCGCGTCCCACACCCGTGCCCCGGGAGCCGTCAGTACCAACAGCAGCGGTCCCCCCAGTCGTTCGGCGAGCCGACCGCGTTCCCCGTCCAGGGCCGTCACCGCCACGTCCACCACGGGGTTGCCGATGGCCGGTCCGCCCTCCGTCGTGGACTCCCGCTGCCCCGGGATCGAGTACCGGCCGGGCTCGCCCAGCGCCCCCCGACCGAGGTGGGCGTCGGCCGGCAGGGTCAGCCGCCCCCGGCCGGTACTCGATCC
>NZ_VKHT01000809.1 GCF_014141535.1 Streptomyces alkaliphilus
CTGCCGGTCCTGCGGGACCCCGCCGACACCACCCCGCCCCGCTTCGTCCGGCACGAGGAGATCCTGGAGCCGACCGAGTGGGCCGCCCTGCGCGCCCGGGCCGCCGAGGCCGGCGTCACCTCCACGGCGACCCTCCTCGCGAGCCTCGCCGTCGTCCTGCAACGGTGGGGCGCGGGCGACCGCGTCTGCCTCAACACCACCGTCTTCGACCGTCCCGACGTGCACGGTGACGCCGCCGATGTGGTCGGGGACTTCACCACCACCGCGCTGGTCGCCGGCCCGCGGTGGTCCCCCGGTCGGCCCGGGGGGTTCGCGGCCCTCGCCGCCGAGACCGGCCGACGCTTCTGGGAGGACCTGGACCACGGTTCGGTCTCGGGGGTCGAGGTGGTGCGCGAGATGATCCCCGGTACCGGCGCCCCGGACGGCGCTCCGGCGTTCCCGGTCGTCTTCACCAGCGGTGTGGGGCTGGCGGGCGAGGGTCCCGCCCCGCACGCCTGGATCGGACGGGAGGTGTACGGCGTCTCGCAGACCCCCCAGGTACTCCTGGACCACATCGTCCGGGACGAGGGCGGACGCCTGCGCGTCGCCTGGGACCACGTCGTGGGAGCCTTTCCCGAGGGCTGGATACCCGCCCTCGCCACCGCTCACGGTCGCCTGCTGCGCCGCCTTACCGATGCGGCCGCCTGGACCGACCCCTCGCTGGGCTTCGATCCCTCCTTCCTGCCCGCCGAACCCCTCGACGTCACCCCGTTCCCCGAAGCCGACGCCCTCCTCGACGGCCCCCTCCGTGTCGCCGCGCGCCGCGGGCCCGGGCGACCGGCCGTGCACGCCCCCGGTGTCACCGTCACGCACGAGCGGCTCGCCGCCCTGGCGGAGGACTGCGCCGCACTGCTCGCCGCCCTGGGCGTGGGGCCGGGTGAACGCGTCGTCGTGGCCTGTGAGAAGTCCCCGGCCCAGATCGCCGCCGTCCTCGGCGTCAGCCGGGCCGGCGCGGCCTACGTGCCGGTGGAACCGTCCTGGCCCGCCGCCCGGGTCGAGGCGGTGTGCCGCCGTTCCGGGGTTCGGCACGCCCTGGTGGGACGTGGAGTGGACCTGCCCTGGCCCGAGGGGGTGACGGTGCACCGCCTCAACGCCGCCGGACGGCCGACCCGTTCACCCGGCGGTGCCGCCCCGACGGCGCCGGACACGGTTCCCGCGGCCCCCGACGACCTCGCCTACACCATCTTCACCTCGGGCTCGACCGGAACCCCCAAGGGCGTGGACATCGAGCACCGCGCCGCCCGCACCACCGTGGACGACATCGTCGACCGCTTCTCGGTGACCGCGCGGGACCGGGTCCTGGCCCTGTCGGCGATCGGCTTCGACCTGTCGGTCTTCGACATCTACGGGGTCCTCGGGGCGGGGGGCTCGCTGGTCCTCCCCGACCCGGCCCGGCGCACCGATCCGCAGCACTGGCTCGAACAGGCCGGTCGGCACGGCGTGACCATCTGGAACACCGCGCCCGCGCTGCTGGAGATGCTGGTCGAGTACGCCGAGACGGAGCCGGAGATCGCCGCCGGGGCGCTGCGCACACTGCGCCTGGTGATGCTCTCCGGCGACTGGATACCGCTCAACCTCCCCGACCGGCTGCGCCGGCTCGCCCCCGGCGCCCGGTTCATGAGTCTGGGCGGGGCCACCGAGGCGTCGATCTGGTCCATCACCCATCCCGTCGAGCGGGTGGACCCGCGGTGGCGCAGCATCCCCTACGGCCGCGCACTGCGCGGCCAGTCGTTCCACGTCCTGGACGAGGACGGCGCCCCCTGTCCGGTGGGCACGGCCGGTGAGCTGTACATCGGCGGCGACGGGCTGGCCCGGGGGTACACCGCCGACCCGGAGCAGACCGCCGAGCGCTTCTCCCCCCACCCCGTGCTGGGCGAACGGCTCTACCGCACCGGTGACCTGGGCCGCTGGACCCCCGCCGGGGTCATCGAGTTCCTGGGACGCGCCGACCGGCAGGTCAAGATCCGGGGCCACCGCATCGAACCCGGGGAGATCGAGGCGGTGCTGGGGCGCCACCCCGGGGTGCGACAGTGTCTGACGCTCGCGCGCCGGGGGAAGGACGGCAGGCCGCGCCTGATCGCCCACGTGGTGCCCCGGGACCCCGACCGGGCCCCGGACCCGGCCGACCTCGCGGCGTTCCTCTCCACCAGGGTTCCGGACTACATGGTGCCCCACCGCTTCGTGTCGCTGGAGCGTTTCCCGGTCACCCCCAACGGCAAGATCGACCACGCCGCGCTGGCCGCGGCGGCCGAGGCCGCTCCCGGGGCGCCCGCGAACAGCGGGACCAACGGGGACGGCACGGTGGGGGACCGG
>NZ_VKHT01000081.1 GCF_014141535.1 Streptomyces alkaliphilus
GGGCTCACTCATCGGGATGTGGACCCGGTGAAGGGGGCCGCGGGTAGGCAGGCGCGGGACGCGCGACCGGGAGGGAGGAACGCGCGGCGGGGACGGAGGACGGTCCTCAGACCTCGCGGGCGATCGCGGCGCCGGGCAGTTCGACGGCCATCCGCTCCTGTAACCGCGCCACCGCCGGTACGTCCCCGAACTCGTGGGCCGCCGCGGCGGTGGTGCGCCGGAGCCGGTCGCAGACCCGCTCCGAGCGCAGCCGCCGCGTCACCTCCAGCGCCTCCATGGCCCGCTCCGCGGCGGCCTCGGGCTCCCGGCACAACAGATGGACGGTGGACAGGCCGATCAGACCGAGTGCATACGAACGCCGGGGGCCCGGCTCGCCCACGCGCTCGCCGCGCTCGAGTTCCTCCCGGAAGAGTTCCACCGCGGCGCCGATGCGCCGCCGGGCCGGAACGGTGTGGTCGGGATCCGCGTCGGTGGCGTACGCCAGATCGCGGTAGGCACAACCGTTCTCGACGTGGAGCTCGGCGAGGGTGAAGAAGGCGATCCAGTCCGGCTCGTGCTCGTGGGGATCGATCTCGGCGAAGACCTCGTCGGCCGTGTCCACGGCACGCCGGCAGCGGGTGGTCTGGCCGAGTGAGGCACGGGCCCGGGCCTCCAGCGCGTGCAGCATGGCCAACAGGCGGGAACCCGCGTTCTCCCGACCGCCGTACTGCGCGAGGGTGACCAGCTCCAGGGCGTCCGCCGGACGTCCCAGATGGATCATCTGACGGGCCATCTGGGAGAGGACCAGGGCCCCCAACGGCCGGTCCCCCGCTTCCCGCGCGGCGTGCAGGGCCAGCACGAAGTACTTCTGCGCCGTGGGCTGCAGGCCCACGTCGTAACTCATCCAACCCGCCAGCGAGGACAGTTCCGCGGTCACCCGGAACAGACGGCGACGCACCCGTCCGGGACGGGGCTCACGGAGCAGATCGGTCACCTCGTGGAGTTGGCCCACCACCGCCTTGCGGCGCAGCCCCCCGCCGCTCTGGGCGTCCCAACCGCGGAACATGGTGGTGGTGTCGTCCAGCAGGTCCAGGTCCGCCCCGGACAGCGGGGGAACGGGGAACCCGGTGGAGGGGGGCGCGGAGGTCTGCGCGGGGATCGACCGAACACGGTGGTCGGACGACCCGTCGTGCTCCGTCTCCGGGGCCCCGCCCCCGGGTGCGAGCCATCGCTGCATGGGTTCGATCAGGGCGGGCCCGGCGGAGACGGTGAGCGAGGTGCCGAGGAACCCGCGCCGGCCGAACATCAGATCGCTGCGGGAGAACTCGTTGATCATCTCGGCGGTCCGGGGTCCGGCCCAGGGGAGGTCAACGCCGGAGGCGGTGGCGGCTCGGCGCGCGGCGCGCAATCCCAGGTCCTCGATGGTCACCACACAGCCGAAGCGTTC
Source organism: Streptomyces alkaliphilus (assembly GCF_014141535.1). GTDB lineage: Bacteria > Actinomycetota > Actinomycetes > Streptomycetales > Streptomycetaceae > Streptomyces > Streptomyces alkaliphilus. The sequence continues at coordinate 1,427 of NZ_VKHT01000081.1, forward strand.
GGAGAACAGTTCGGAGAGGATGGTCGGGATGGGCTCGCGGGGCTGCTCGCCGTCCAGCCACCGCCGCACCCTCGACGTGTCGGTGCCCACGTGGTGGGCACCGAGCCGACCGGCACGACGATTGACCCGTCGGGCCAGCTCCCCCTTGGACCACCCGCTGCGCCCGAACCAGGAGGTCAACCGTTCGTTGGGCGGCCTGGAGGAGCCGGCCGACATCTCCGCGTCCCCGGTGTTGTCGCTCACCGTTCAGGCCCTCATCTCCGACTCCGCGCCGGCGGAGTCGACCGATCGTCGTTCGTGCTCCCGTCACCGTCGTGCCGCCGACTCCCCTGCCCGGAAACGGACTCCGGAGCCGGCGTTTCTGTATGCAATCCGTGATCCACGCGCGATCCTCCCGTGACCCGGCCGGCCGATCGCCGTACCCGGATCACCGACCGATCGCGGGTGTCCTCCGTGCCGGGGTTCACTGTCGTGCCGTCGCCCCGGTTTCCCCCGCCGGGGTGCCTCCCGCCGCGGGGGTTCCTCTGTCCGGCGCGGAAGACCCCGCCGGGCGAGCGAAAGTATTTCGGGGGAGTCCGATCGAGGGGGCTTCGCCGACCATTCGCCACCATTCGCCACCCCTCGCCGCAGAACCTATCGCCCGGTATCCGCTGTTCACTTGGCGAGGGGGCGATCATCGACTCCGAAACGGGGCACCACGGGGGCGCACGGTTGCGCACCGAAGCGCTCGAGGAGTCCCGGCGGGCGACGGCGCCACTCCCCCGGGCCCCGGGAGGCCGGCCGGTCAACCCGCCGAAGTGCGTAACCATCCGTCCCGAGGACCGTTGGAGGAGGCATGGGGATCACGATCGACGGCACCGGAGAGGTCCGGGGGGAGCTCCGGGAGATGCGACTCCTCCCCCGGGTGCCCCGCAGGCGCGGCACCGACCCCGTGGGAACGGTGGTGGCCGAGTACACCGCACTGCGCGGTTGGGACGTGGTGCCCGGGGTCCGGGCCCGCTACCGCGCCGGACGCGCGGAGTGCTCGTGCGGTCGGGCCGCGTGCCCCTCCCCCGGAGCTCATCCGATGGACATCGACGCCTCCGCCGATCTGACGATTCGGGCCGGCACTCCCCTGCCGGAGGCTCTCTCCCGCTGGTCGCGCACCCCCGGGGCGAGTGTGCTGATCCCCACCGGACGGGCCTTCGATGTGCTCGACGCCCCGGAGGTCGCCGGACGCGCCGCGCTCGATCGGCTGGAACGGCTGGGGTTGCCCACGGGCCCCGTGATGTCGGCTCCGGACCACCGCCTGTGGTTCCTCGTCGCCCCCGGGACCACCGACGACCAACCCGTGGGCGCGCTCCGCACCGGCGACGGCCGGCACCTCCCGGGGACCGGGCTGCGAACCGTGGGCCGGGGCGGACATCTGACCGCCCCACCGTCCGACCACGCGGGGCGCGGACCGGTGCGCTGGCTGCGCGACCCGGGGCCGGGCACCGAGCCGGACCCCATCGGCGGACGGGTGCTGCTGCGCGCGTTGACGCATCTGTGCCGGCGCGGGGGTTCCACCCGGTGGTGACGGCGCGGCGCGCCCCCCGGTCACGTCGAGCGGTGCCGGGAGCGGATGTGGCAACGGACGCGGCGGCGTCCCCGGAGAACCCGGGGACGCCGCCGCGTCCGTTGCCGACCCGGGGCCCGGCACCGGCTGACCGCCGATTCCGCGGGTCCCGCGACGCTCAGCCGATGAGGGCGTCGACGAACGCCTCCGGCTCGAAGGGGGCCAGGTCGTCCGGTCCCTCGCCCAGACCGATCAGCTTCACCGGAACCCCCAGTTCGCGCTGGACCGCCATGACGATGCCGCCGCGAGCCGTGCCGTCCAGCTTCGTGAGCACGATGCCGGTCACATTGACCACCTCGGCGAAGACGCGTGCCTGGATGAGCCCGTTCTGACCGGTGGTGGCGTCCAGCACCAGCAGGACCTCCCCCACCGGTCCCTGCTTCTCCACCACGCGCTTGACCTTGCCCAACTCGTCCATGAGCCCGGTCTTGGTGTGCAGGCGGCCGGCGGTGTCGATCAGCACCACGTCGGCGCCCTCGGCGATGCCTTCCCGCACAGCGTCGAAGGCGACCGAGGCGGGATCGCCGGCCTCGGGACCGCGTACGGTGCGGGCCCCGACCCGTTCACCCCAGGTCTGCAGCTGATCGGCGGCGGCGGCACGGAAGGTGTCGGCGGCGCCCAGGACCACGGAGTTGCCGTCGGCGACCAGGACCCGGGCCAACTTGCCGGTCGTGGTGGTCTTGCCGGTCCCGTTGACCCCGACCACCAGCACCACCGCCGGCAGCTCCTCGCCCTCGGCCGACACACCGCCCTCGGTGCGCACGGACCGGTCGGTGTCGGTGCCGATGATCGCGAGCAGCTCCTCACGCAGGAGGGCACGCAGTTCGTCGGGGGTACGGGTGCCCAACACCCGGACACGCTCCCGCAGCCGCTCCACCAACTCGGTGGTGGGGCCGACGCCCACGTCCGCGGTGAGCAGGGTGTCCTCGATCTCCTCCCAGGTGTCCTCGTCCAGGCGGTCGCGGGACAACAGGGTCAGCAGCCCTTGCCCGAGGGCGTTCTGGGAACGGGCGAGGCGGGTCCGGAGGCGAATCAGTCGACCGACGGTCGGTTCCGGGGTCTCCGTCGGCGGCCCGGGCTCCGGCGGGGCGACCGTTTCCGGCTCCCCCTCGACGGTGGTGTCGGGCGCGGGGGGCGCCCCGGGCAGCTCCACGTCCTCGACCGTGCGGCGCAGCGGTGGGGCGGGTTCACCGGAATCCTCCCCCACCTGCGGCTCGGCGGGCGGGGCCGCCGTCGCGGGTCGGTCGTCCGTCGGAGCCCGGGACGAGCGTGTGCGGGTGATCACGAGCCCGCTGATCGCGCCGATCGCGACCACGGCGAGCACCACGGCGAGGAGGAGGATTTCCATCGGTTCCCTAGGATGCGCCCGCACGGGGCGCGGTCGGAGCGGTCCGGTCGCCTTCAGTATCGCCCGGGGCCGCCCCTGAACCGGGGCGCCCGACGATCCGAGGGGTTCGGGTCGTCGGGCATCCGGGTGGTCCCCGGGGAGGGACTCCGGGCCCCGTCCCCGAGCGGGGCCCGGGAGCGGGTCAGCCCATCTCCTCCAGCGCCTTGCCCCGGGGCTCGGGCACCCACTTGAGGACGAAGAAGAAGGAGAGGAACGCGAAGGTCGCGTACATCACGTAGGCACCCGACAGGTTCCAGTCCGAGAGCGTGGGGAAACTCTGGCTGATCGCGAAGTTGGCGATCCACTGCGCGGAGGCGGCCACCCCCAGGGCGGCGGCGCGGATCCGGTTGGGGAAGATCTCGCCGAGCAACACCCAGACCACGACCCCCCAGGAGAGGGCGAAGAACAGGACGAAGGAGTGCGCGGCGACCAGCGCCACGGTGGCCTGGCCGTCGGGCAGACGGATGTCGTCCCCGGTGCCGGTGCGGTGGGAGAACGCCCAGGCGGCCAGCCCCAGGGAGATCGTCATGCCGGCCGACCCGATGAGGGCCAGGGGTTTGCGACCGATGCGGTCCACCAGCATCATCGCGATCACCGTGCCCACGATGTTGATGAGCGAGGTGGTGAAGGAGTAGAAGAAGGACGCGTCGGGGTCGATGCCCACCGACTGCCACAGCGAGTTGCTGTAGTAGAAGATGACGTTGATGCCGACCAGCTGCTGGAAGATCGACAATCCGATGCCGATCCAGACGATCGGCAGGAGACCGGCCCGGCCGCCCAGCAGGTCCCGCCAGCTCGGACGGTGCTCGGTGCGCAGCCTCTCGCCGATCTGCCGGACCCTGGCGTCCAGGTCGGTGCCGACGGCCTCCACACCGGCGAGGACCCGGCGGGCGTCCTCCCGACGTCCCCGGGAGACCAGATACCGCGGGGATTCCGGGATGCGCAGGCTCATCAGTCCGTAGAGCGCGGCGGGGACGACCTCGATGCCGAGCATGAGCTGCCATGCCTCGAGTCCGAGCAGTTCGCCGCGCTGCTCGCCCCCCGCCAGGTTCAACAGCCCCCAGTTGACCAATTGGGAGATGGCGATGCCGAGCACGATCGCGGCCTGCTGGAAGGAGGCCAGCCGTCCACGGTACTCCGCGGGCGAGACCTCGGCGATGTAGGCGGGCGCGATGACGGAGGCCATACCGATGGCCACACCACCGAGGGTGCGCCAGAGGGCGAGGTCCCAGACGGTGAACGGCAACATGGACCCGATGGCGCTCGCGGCGAAGAGGAGCGCCGCCAACTGCATGACCCGGACACGGCCCAGACGATCGGCCAGGCGACCGGCGATCACGGCGCCGAGTGCCGCGCCGAGCAGAGCGATGGCCACGACGGTGCCCAGGGCCCCCGGTCCCACCTCGAAACGCCCGCGGATCCCCTCGACGGCCCCGTTGATGACGGCGCTGTCGTAGCCGAAGAGGAAGCCGCCCATCGCGGCCACGGATGCGATGAAGACGACGTGCCGCAGATGCGGTGGCCGGCCCCCGGGGACGTCCCGGGGAGCCTTCTCGGTGGTACTGGTCACGTTTTCTCCTGCTCCCCGGCGGCCCTGCCGGGAGGGGTGGGACGAGTGGGGCGTCGGGACGGGCCGAGCCGCCCCTCCGGGGCGGACGAACGGACTCCGCCAGAGGTTAATCATTCAAGTTGTGAAGTCAAATCAAGGTCCAGAGGGACCCGCACGGGAACTTCCGCATCGCGAGTCCCGACAAACATTCGACACTTGAACCGAAGGTCGATGTCCACCGCGGAACGACAGGGCCACGGACGACCTCCTTCGGGCACGTCCCCGGGTTCTCGGGGGAGGTGCGCCTACCCCGCTGGCGCCGCCCCGGAACGGGCCAATCGTTGCCCGATGACCTTGGACACCCCGTCCCCCCGCATGGAGACCCCGTAGAGGGCGTCGGCGATCTCCATCGTTCGCTTCTGGTGGGTGATCACGATGAGCTGCGAACTCTCCCGCAGCTCCGCCATGATGCCGATCAGCCGGCGCAGGTTCGTGTCGTCCAGGGCGGCCTCCACCTCGTCCATCACGTAGAAGGGGCTGGGCCGGGCCTTGAAGATGGAGACCAGGAGCGCCACGGCGGTCAGGGACCGCTCCCCGCCCGAGAGCAACGAGAGCCGCTTGACCTTCTTGCCCGGGGGACGCGCCTCCACGTCCACGCCGGTGGTGAGCATGTTCTCCGGATCGGTCAGGACCAGGCGCCCCTCACCTCCCGGGAAGAGCCGTCCGAAGACGCCCTCGAACTCGCGGGCCGTATCCCGATAGGCGGCGGTGAAGACCTGTTCCACTCGTTCGTCCACCTCCTTCACGACCTGAAGGAGGTCCGTCCGGGTGCGACGCAGATCCTCCAGCTGCTCCCCCAGGAACCTGTGACGCTCCTCCAGCGCCGCGAACTCCTCCAGGGCGAGGGGGTTGACCCGGCCCAGCTGCCGATGGGCGCGCTCGGCCGCCCGCAGCCGCTTCTCCTGCTCGGCACGGACGAAGGGCACCGGCCGGTTGCGGGGATGCTCCGGGTCGGAGGGCAGTTCCTCGCCCTCGGCCGCCGGTGGGGGCGGCACGGGCTGGTCCGGTCCGTACTCGCGCACCAGGGCCTCCGGTTCCACCCCCAGCTCCTCCAGGGCCCGGGTCTCCAACTGTTCGATGCGCAGCCGCTTCTCCGCGCCCAGGACCTCTCCGCGGTGCACGGAATCGGTCAGCCGGTCCAGCTCCTCCTTCAGTTCTCGGCCGTGACGACGCTCGGCCGTCAACGCCTCCTCCCGCTCCGCCCGGGCCCGTTCGACCACCAACCGGTCGGCCTCCGCGCGCGCCAGGGAGGCCGCCACCCGCTCCGAGAGCATCCGGGCGGCGGCCGCCACCGCGCCGGCGACGGCGGCCTCGTGCCGACGCCGCGCACGACGCCGTTCGGCCCGTGCCCGGGCCTCCCGCTCCGCGCGGGCGGCTCGGTCCAGGGAATCGGCGCGGCCCGCCAGGGCGCGCACCCGCTCCTCATGGGTGCGCAGGTGGAGCCGGGCCTCCATCTCGGTCTGGCGCGCGTTGGCGGCGTCGGCGGCCAGTCGGTCCCGGGTGCCGGTGTCGGGTTCCTCCGCGGCTTCCGCGTCCTCCTCCAGGACGGCGAGCCGTTCGGCCAGCTCGGCCTCCTCCTCGCGGGCGCGTTCCAGCTCCGCGCGGGCTCGTTCGACCTCGCGCGAAGCCCGCTCGGCCTCGGCCGCGGCGGCCCCCGCCCGCCCGTCCAGAGCGCCCAGTTCCCGGGCGAGTTCCGAGCGTCCGCGCTCGGCGGTCGCCGTCGCCCGTTCCAGTTCGGCGACCTCGGCGCGACGCTCCTCCCGCACCGTGCGGGCGGTTCCGAGCCGCTCCGCGAGTTCCGCGGCCCGCTCCGTGACGGCCTCCAGGCCGGCCGCCGCCTCCTCCACTGCGGCCCGGACCTCCAGGGTGCCGGGGGCGGCCGCGGAACCGCCGCGGGCCAGGCGACGGGAGAGCACATCCCCCTCCGGGGTGACGGCCGTGAGCGCGGGGTGTCGGTCGATCAGCTCCCGTGCCCGGGCCGTGTTCGCCACCAGTACCGTCCCCACGAGCAGGGAGCGGACCGCGGCCAGCGTCTCCGGGGGGCCGGAGAGCAGATCGGCGACGGGCCGCGCCCCCTCGGACGGGCCGTCGGGGAGCGGGACGCCGCGCTCGGCCCCCTCGCCGGTCGGATCCGTGAGAAGGAGGACAGCGCGCCCCTGCTCGCCCTCCCGCAGCAGTCGCAGCGCCGCGAGGGCGGTGTCGGGACCGTCCGCCACCACGGCGTCCGCCATCGAGTCCAACGCGGCCTCCACCACCGCTTCGTACCCCGGCTCGACGGTCAGGAGCTCGGCGACCGTGCCCGGGATGCCGGGCGGGCGTCGGTCGGATTCCAGGAGCGCGGCGGTGCCGTCCCGACGACGCAGCGACGGCAGCAACGCCTCGTGCCGTGCCGCGAGAGCGGCCCGCTCCCGCTCCGCCGCCGCGTGCTCGGCCGTGACGGCGGCCACCTCCCGGTCGGCCTCCTCCACCGCGGCCCGGGCGGCCTCCAGACATCTCGCCAGTTCCTCCGCCTCCGCCTCGCGGCCGGCCACGGCCGCACGCAGTTCCCCGTGACGCTTCCCCGCCGACCCGGCCCGCCGCACCGCCTCCTCACGGGTGGCCACCAGCCGTTCGATGTCCGCGGCGATCGACGTGGCCCGCCCACCGGCGGCGGTGAGCCGACCGTTGAGCCGGGCGAGGTGTTCGCGACGGTCGGCCGCGGTCCGGTTCGCGTCCCGGAGGCGACGCTCCTCGGCCTCCACGGCGCGCTCGAGTTCGCCACGATGTCCGGTCGTCTCCTCCAACGCGCGTTCGGCGGCCTCCATCGCCGCCGTCAATTCCGCTTCCTGCTCTCGGATCCGGGCGGCCTCCCGCTCCAGGTCCTCCGGATCCCGACCTCGTCGTTCCTCCGGATCCCCCGATCGGGCGGCGGTCACCCGGGCCTCGGCGAGGCCCACGGTGCCGCGCACCCGCTCGTCGAGACGGGAGAGTTGGTGCCACGCGCCGTGGGCGCTCCTCAGGCGGGGCGCGAGAGCGGTGATCTGTTCCTCCAGTGCGGCCTCCCGCCGGCCGGCCTCGGCCAACCGGCGGGCGGCCTCCTCACGACGGGTGCGCAGCGCGGCCTCGTCCTCGAGTTCGCTCCGCAGCGCCTCCCGCTGACCGACCAACTCGTCGGCGAGCAGACGCAGCCGGACATCGCGCAACTCGGCCTGGACGACGGCGGCGCGACGCGCCGCGGCGGCCTGGCGTCCCAGGGGCTTGAGTTGTCGGCGCAGTTCCTCGGTGAGGTCCTGCACCCGGGTGAGATTGGCCTGCATGGCGTCCAGCTTCCGCAGCGCCTTCTCCTTGCGCTTGCGGTGCTTCAGGACCCCCGCCGCCTCCTCGATGAAGGCCCGCCGTCCGGTGGGATCGGCGTGCAGCACCGAATCCAGCTGGCCCTGACCGACGATGACGTGCATCTCACGGCCGATGCCGGAGTCGGAGAGCAGTTCCTGGATGTCCAGCAACCGGCAGGTGTCACCGTTGATCTGGTACTCGCTGCCACCGTTGCGGAACATGATCCGGGTGATCGTGACCTCGGTGTAGTCGATCGGCAGGGCGCCGTCGGTGTTGTCGATGGTCAATGAGACCTCGGCCCGGCCGAGCGGGGGCCGCCCCGTGGTGCCGGCGAAGATGACGTCCTCCATCTTGCCGCCGCGCAGGGACTTGGCGCCCTGTTCCCCCATCACCCACGAGAGCGCGTCCACGACGTTGGACTTGCCCGAGCCGTTGGGTCCGACGACGCAGGTGATACCGGGCTCGAACCGCAGCGTGGTCGACGAGGCGAAGGATTTGAACCCGCGCAGGGTCAGGCTCTTGAGGTGCACGCCACCGGACTTTACCGGGCATCTGCGGATGATCACCCCGGTACCGGTCCTCCGTCCCTCCCGGCACGGGGGACCCGAGGACCCCGCTCGGTGAGGGTTTCCGGGAAGGTCGGGCGGCGGCCGGGGAC
>NZ_VKHT01000810.1 GCF_014141535.1 Streptomyces alkaliphilus
GCGCCCCGACCGGGCAGGCTCGGTCCCATCTTCGCCGTCCCCGCGATCCGGCCCCCGTCCACGGCCACCACCGTCCGCCACGGCGGGGCCTCCATCCACAGCGGGCGGGCCTCCTCCATGCCCAGCCCCTCGGGCAGGGTGTAGGTCCGGCCCTCGTCGACGATCCGCGCGTAGAAGGGGTGGATGAGCGGCCAGTCCTCGTCGCGGGCGGTGCGAATCTCCATCCGACCACCGTACGACCGCCCCCACCGGCACCCGGCACCCGGTGCCGACCCGCCCCGTTCGGGGGTTCGGGGGACGAGGTCGCCGGGCACCCCTCGATCGAGGCCGGGAGTGGTCGAGGAGGTTCGCGGGGTGCCCCCGCGCGGTGGGGCCCGGTCACGCCGCCGGCGAGGGGCTCGAACTCGTTGATGTTGATCGTGTATCCTTTGATGTACATCATCAACATTCCTTTTGGAGGCGGTCATGTCCCTGACGCAGATTGACATCGACGATGAGGTATTGGCGCGTGCCATGGCGTTGTCCAAGGTGAGGACCAAGAAAGAAGCGGTCAACCTGGCCCTGCGCTTCTACTCCGAGCAGCAGGAGCGCGCGGCTCGCATCGGTCGTCATTTCGCCCGAGCGGAGCACTGGGGCGCGATTGAGGATGCCGAGCGCTTGCACCGGGCGGAGAAAAGCGCCCGGTGATTTACCTGTTCGACACCTCGGGCCTGGTGCGTCTGCTCGGTGACCCCAAGCTTCGAATGGCCTGGTACGACCCGATCGACGCCGGAGCGATCGCATCGTGTTATCCGCAGCGCGTCGAGTTTCTCCACAGTGCCCGTAACAGCCGTGAGTACGACGAGATCGCCGAAATGTTCGAGGACCTTTATCCGGATGTCGCGGTCCCCAAGAACGCGGGACGGTGGATCGGTGCGGTGCAGCACCGTATGGCCGGAGCCGGGGAGCACCGGAGTGCCTCGGCGGTGGATCTCATGATCGCCGCCACCGCAGCTCATCATGGATTGACCGTGCTTCACGACGATACCGATTACCGCACCGTGGCACGCCACGCACCGGACCTGACCGAGCACAGCATCCACGACATCGGGTGAATCCACCCCGCCGTGCTCCGAGCTGCCGTCCGAATCCGCCCGGGGGCAGGGCGGAGCGTCATCCGCCGGCGAGGGGTGCGGAACCCGGGACCGGCTCCGAGCGGTGCGGCCGTTTCCGGGCCCGCCCCGGCCCGGGGCGGACCCGGAAACGGCCGGTGACCGTATCGGTCGTGGGTCAGTCGGTGTGCCGGACGGTGTCGGTGAGCGTCGCGTACGCCACGATGTTGGCGTCGTAGCCGCCGTCCGCCGTCCACCGGCCGCCGCAGGTGATCAGCCGCAACTGCGGCGTCTCCACCGCGCCGTACACCCGCTCGTCGGGGAAGTCCGCCTTCGGGTACTGCTCGACGGCCTCCACGGTGAAGATCGCGGTGGTGTCGTCGGCCCGGTCCACCTCGATGATCTCGCCGGGCTCCAGCATCCCCAGGCCGGCGAAGGCCGCCGGTCCCACCCGGGTGTCCAGGTGGCCGACGAGCAGCGCGGCGCCGCGTTCGCCCGGCGAGACGCCCCCGGCGTACCAGGCGGCGCGCATGGCGTCCTCCTCCGCCGGGGACGGCGGCCCGCCGTCCGGGTCCAGGTCGGCGCCGAAGACCTCCACGTCGGCCCGCAGCCAGGGGATCCGCACCCGGGTGGGTTCGGCCCGCTCCATGCCCGCCTCGACGCCGGGCGCGATCTCCGCGCCGTCGCCGTCGACGGCCGGGACCCGCTCGGTGTCGCTCCCCGACACGCCGGCGGTCCGGGTGGGCGAGGTCCCCGCCTCGGGGGAGGGCGCGGCGGCGGCCAGGACCGCGCACAGCACGACGGAACCCGTCGCCACCACCACCTCCAGACGGCGGCGACGCGGGGCCAGCCGCTGCCGACGGTTCAGGCCGGTGGCGGCGAACCCCCGGGCCCGGGAGCGGGCGGCGAGCCGGCGCCACGGGATCAGCGGCACGTGCCACGGCACACGGCCCAGCAGACGGGCCCCGGCGTGGTAGCGGCGCTCCAACCACAGGTCCACCCGGTCCAGCATTCGCCGCACCGCCTCCCGAAAGGCCCGGACGCGGTCCCGGGCCACCCGGATCGGGCCCCGCCGCCGGTGACGGGCCCGTCGGGGCGCGGGTTCGGCGGGCGGGGCGTTCCCGGCGTCGGTGTCCTCGACGGGCCGATCCTCCTCCACCGGCGTCCCGACGCCCCAACGGGCGAACACGCCCCCTTCCCCGGGGGCCTCCGCCGGGGCGGCCGGTGGGACGCGCCCGTGCCGGCCGACCGGGCCCGCGG
>NZ_VKHT01000811.1 GCF_014141535.1 Streptomyces alkaliphilus
GTCGAGGCGGGATCCCCGGTGGTGCGGCGGCGGGCCAGGGCGCGACGGACTCCGTAGCCGAAGGCCGCGACCTTCACGAGGGGCCCGCCGAAGGTCGACGAGACGGTGGTGGAGAGCGCGGAGGCGTTGGCGGTGACCTCCCGGATGTCACCGGCGATGGCGTCCACCCTGTCCAGTTGGGTCTGGGCGGAGCGCACCGTGTCGGTGGCCTCGCCCAGCAGGGGGACCACCCGGTCGGTCAGCTCCTCCACCAGGCGGCCGGCCGCCCGCAGGGTGACGGCGAGCCGGGCCAGCGCGACGGCGAGGAAGGACACCAGAATGGCCCAGAAGACCGCCACCAGGAGGCCGGCCACCTCTCCACCGGACACGTTCGCACCGTTTCTCTCGGCTTCTCTCTGTCGCCCCGGCGTTCCCCGGCTCCGGTCCGGGGGACGTTTCGGGTGTTCCCGCCGTAACACGGCCCCCGGGCCGGCCGGGAGGACCGTCCCGGTTCCCGACCCCGCCACCGGGCACCGGGGCGGGCCCCCGAGCCTATCGCGCCGGGTCCATCGGACCGCACCGGTCATCGGGCGCGGCGTCCGGCCGGCGTCCCCCGCAGTGTACGGCCCGCCGGAGCACCGCCGGCCCTCGTGCCGCCCCGGGAAACGGGACGGCCCCGCCGGGCGGACTCGTGGTCCGTCCGACGGGGCCGGGGCACCCGTCCGCTCCCGTCACCCGAGGGGCGACGGGAGAAGATCAGCGGGCGTAGTACTCGACGACCATCTGCTCGTCGCAGATGACCGGGATCTCCTTGCGCAGCGGGTCGCGGTCGAGGCGGAACGCCAGCGCCTGCAGGTTGACCTGCAGGTAGCGCGGGGTCTCGCCGTCACCGGCCCAACCGCCCTCACGGGCGACCTGGAAGGGGGTCTTCTCGCGGCTGCGCTCGCGGACCCGCACCACGTCGTCCGGACGGACGATGTAGGAGGGTCGGTCCACCTTCCGGCCGTTCACCTCGATGTGGCCGTGGACCACCATCTGGCGGGACTGGTAGATGGTGCGGGCCAGACCGGCCCGCAGGACGAGCGCGTCCAGACGGCGCTCGAGCTCGACGATGAGTGCCTCACCCGTCTTGCCCTCGACCTTCCGAGCGCGGTCGTAGGCACGGGCCAGCTGTCGCTCGCTGATGTCGTACTGCGCGCGCAGCCGCTGCTTCTCGAGCAGACGGACCTTGTAGTCACTGGTCTGCTTGCGACCCCGACCGTGGACACCCGGCGGGTAGGGACGCTTCTCGAAGTACTTGACCGCCTTGGGGGTCAGGGCGACGCCGAGCGCCCGCGACTTCTTGACCTTGGGACGCGACTGGTTCACGTCGGAGGAACCTCCGTGTAGCTTAGGTTAGCCTTACCTTAGTTTCAGGAGTGCACATGTCTCGTACCGGGAGCCCCAAGACGGGTCAGCCGCGCCCCGCGGTGGACGACACCCGACGACCTTCGGCCGCCGAACGCGTGCGCACAATGACCGATTCAAGCGCATCGGCCAGGCTCGTGATCCCGGGGCCGACCTCCGACGAGGGCGGTCACAGCCGTTCCGAGATCCGCGCCGTGGACACCGACGGTACCGTATTCCTGCTGGTGGAGGGTAATTCGACCGCCGCGTCGGCGACCGCGCGGCGGAGCGACGGAACCCTCACCTGTGTGATGGAAATCACCGACGTGGCACCGGTCGCCGTCCCCCACCGCATCCGCGGGCGGGGGTGGGTGGCCGGGTGGCTGCGGGTCCCCTCGACCGAGGAGGCCGTCCGCGCGAGCCGACTGACCACCGGGTCCCGCCCGGACCGGGGCACCGGAACGCCCGGGGAGACGACCGCCGGGGAACACGGCGGGCCGACCGCGCTGGTGCTGGAGGTCGGGGAGGCGTACACCGACGATCTGTGGGGGGCCGAACACGTGGACGCGGAGGAGTTCCGCGCCGCCCGCACCGACCCACTGGCACGCCACGAGGCGGAACTGCTCCAGCACCTCGCCGGCGCCCACCACGAGCAACTGCTCGGGCTGTGTCGCCTGTTGGATCCGGCGACCGCCGAATGGGCCCGGCGGGGACGGATCGCCCCGCTCGCGCTGGACCGCTTCGGACTGCGGGTGCGGTTCTGGAGCGGGAGGTGCCCGGGCGGAAGGCCGAACGGCTTCGACGCCCGGTTCGACTTCCCCCGCCCGGTGCGCGATGTCACCGACCTGCGGTGCGCGATGCGCCGGCTCTTCGACGCCGGTTGAGCCCCACCCGGCGTGCCTCCCCCCGGGGCCGGGGGAGGCACGCGCGCCGACCGTTCAGGTCTCCCCCCGCGCGGCGTCCTCTCCCC
>NZ_VKHT01000812.1 GCF_014141535.1 Streptomyces alkaliphilus
GGGGCGGCTCGGGGGGCACGAAGTGACCCTCGTCCTCCTCCTCCGCCGGGGCCCAGTCCCGGGGCCCCGGGCCGTTCCACGGCCCCTTCCCGGGGTCCTCGCCGGGGGCGCCGGCCGGCAGACCGGCACCCGGGGCACCGGCGAGCCAGTCGGCGGCCCGGTTCACCACCGGTGCGCCGGCGGGGGCGGCGTCCTGCGCCCCGCCGTCCCGCGCGCTCGGCCCCGTCTCCCCGCCGGCCTCCTTCACGTCACCGGAGTCGCCCGGCGTCCCGTCGCCGGCCCCCGGCTCGCCCCCACCGGAGGCGTCGCCGACCTCTGCGACCTGCCCGTTCGAGGGGCTCTCGCCGCCACCGGTGTCGTCGCCGGTGTCGGTTCCTCCGGTCCGTCCCGCGGGCTCCTCGTCCCAGCCCGCGACGATGGCCGCCCAGGCGGCCTCCTCGTCGATCGGTTCGCGGCCCTCGCCGCGCTCCCTGTCACGCTCCGTCACGTGCCGGCTTCCTCGTCGTCAGGCGGGTGATGAACGCATCCGTCTCCTGAAAGATACGCGGAGCGTCGTGGTCCAGGGTCGCCACGTGGAAGCTCCGCTCCAGGAAGAGTTCGGTGACATCGGTGGAGGAGACCCCCCCGAGCACGAGCCCCGAGTCGGTCGGGGGCACCACGTGATCGCGCCGGCTGCGCATCACCAGCAGCGGCTGGGTGACCCGGGGCAGCTCGCCGCGCACCAGGTTCAGCAGGTTGCGCAGGGCCAACGCCGAGTGCAGGGGCACCCGCTCGTAGCCGACCTCCTCCCCTCCCTCCCGCGCGATGTCACTGGTGATCCCGGGTGTACTGGGGACCAGGTGCCGCAGGACGGGAAGGGCGTGCCCCTTCCCACGGGGGAAGGTCATCGCGGGGTTGACCACCGTCACCCCGGCCACGGCATCGCCGTGCCGGGCCGCCAGGCGCAGGGCGAGCGTGCCACCCATCGACAGGCCGCAGACGAAGACCCGCTCGCAGTGACCGCCCAGCAGGCGCAGTTCCCGGTCCACCGTGGCGTACCAGTCCTGCCATCCGGTCGGACGAAGGTCCTCCCATCGGGTTCCGTGTCCCGGAAGCAGGGGCAGGGAGACGGTGTGGCCCGCCTCGGCCAGGTGCTCGGCCCAGGGCCGCATCGACTGCGGCGACCCCGTGAAGCCGTGACACAACAGGACGCCGACGGAGGAGGTCCCCTCGTGATGGAAGGGTTCGGCACCGGGCAGCAACTGCATGGGCACTCCGATCGACGTCCGGCGGACCGTGGGGCACCCGCCCCGTCGCCGGGGGCGGTGGTATCGCAGGCTACGGGATCCGGGGGCCGCCGGCACCGGCGCCTCGGCGGGGGTCGGACGGTGCCGGATCCGCCACGCCACCCTACGCGCGCGTTCCGTGACCGGAAAGCCCGTTCCCGGCGTCCCGGCAGCGCACAGGAGGTTCCGGGGTTGTTTTACGGCGTCATGAAGGTATCGGTGGGGGCGGGTCTGAAGATGACCTTCCGCCCCTGGGTGGAGGGCCTGGAACACGTGCCCGCGAAGGGTCCCGCGATCCTGGCCAGCAACCACCTCTCGTTCTCCGACTCCTTTTTCCTCCCGGCGGTGCTGGACCGCAAGGTGACCTTCATCGCGAAGGCGGAGTACTTCAACACCCCCGGGGTGAAGGGGCGGCTGACCGCGGCCTTCTTCAAGGGGGTGGGGCAGTTGCCGGTGGACCGTTCGGGCGCGCGCGGCGCGGGGGAGGCGGCCATCCGCAGTGGGGTGGAGGTGATCGAGCGCGGTGAACTGTTCGGGATCTACCCCGAGGGCACCCGTTCGCCCGACGGGCGGCTCTACCGGGGCAAGCCCGGTGGGCTGGCCCGGGTGGCGCTGATCACCGGTGCCCCGGTGATCCCGGTGGCGATGATCAACACCGAGAAGATCCAGCCGCCCGGCAAGGTGATGCCCAAGCTGATGCGGCCGGGCATCCGGATCGGTGCCCCGCTGGACTTCGGCCGGTACCGGGGGATGGAGGGCGACCGTTTCATCCTGCGCTCGGTGACCGACGAGGTCATGTACGCCATCATGAAGCTCTCCGGTCAGGAGTACGTGGACATGTACGCCACCGCGGCCAAGCGGCTGATCGCCGAGGAGACGAAGCGGCAGGCGGAGGTCGAGAAGTCGGAGCGGGCGGAGAAGCGGGCCTGGGAGCGGGCCGAGCAGGACCGGCAGGAGCAGGACCGGCAGGAGCGGCGTCGCGAGGAGCGCGCCGGCGGCTGACCCGCTCCCCGTTCGTCGGGGCGATGACGCTCCGGGGAAAGCCGGGTGGTCGGGTGGGAACGAGC
>NZ_VKHT01000813.1 GCF_014141535.1 Streptomyces alkaliphilus
GCCTCGTAGAGGCGCTCGTCCAGGGGGCCGGCGGCGACCGGCGGCGGTACGGGGGCACCGTTCCCCTTCTGCCGGGGCAGGGTGCCCCGGTGGTGGGCGGCCGATAGCCAGTCCGGCACCACGTCGATCAGTCGGGCACCCGGCCGGACGCCGGGGAACAACGCGCCGGCCGCGTGGTTCGCCCGACGCACCGCGCCGCCGGCGTCCACCACCAGAACGGGGTAGGGCGCCGCCTCCCACACCGCACCGGTTTCCTCGGTGCCGCGGGGGCGGTCGGAAGCTTTGGCGGAAATCTCCACGGTCCGGAACCCCCAGCGTGGATTCCTTCACCTCTCAACACTGGATACAACAGTTTCCCGGGGGCAACGATCGCGCACATACCCCCATGAATGCAATCTTTCCCGTCGACCTCCACTGTCCGTGACGCCCGGGGAACGGTGGGATGACACCGGGACCAACGACCTCCCACCCGGGGGGCGGAGTCCCCATTGTCACCTCTTTTCCGGCCTCGGGAAGCGGCCGGGGAGGCACTCACCGTGGTCAACGAACGAATGTGCGGGCCTTGTTCCTCTCTCGTCCCCCTTCCACGGCCCGCGCCGTCACCGCTTCCGGTTCTCCCCCGACCCCTTCCGTTTTTCCCCTGCGGCCCGCGCGTGTCGGCCACCCGGGGCGGCCGATACGGCACTCCCCGGAACGCGGCGGGACGCGGCGGGACGCGGGGGGAGCGGACCCGGCAGCGGGCGGCCTCAGTGGTGGAAGCCCGTCGCCCGACGACGCTCGTCCGCGTCGTCGGCGGTTGCGGCACCGACGCCGCGCCGCAGCCGGGGCAGGGACCGGCCCAGGTCCTCCACCAGCATCGAGGCGAGATCGTCGCTGAAGCCGTTGCGGCAGACCACGCGCAGGACCGAGAGGTCCTCGCGGTGCGGCGGAAAGGTGTAGGCCGGGACGAGCCACCCGTGCTCCCGCAGGGCGCGGGAGACGTCGAAGACGTCGTAGGCCGTGACGTGCGGCGCGGTGGTGAAGGCCAGCACGGGCAGGTCCTCACCGCGCGTGAGCATCCGGAAATCGCCCAGGGCCTCGATGTCGCCGGCGAGCGAGCGCGCCACGTCACGGGTGGCCTGCTGGACGGCGCGGAAGCCCTCGTGTCCCAGGCGGACGAAGGTGTGGTACTGCGCGGCCACCTGGGCCCCCGGGCGGGAGAAGTTGAGGGCGAAGGTGGGCATCTCCCCGCCGAGGTAGTTCACCCGGAAGACCAGGTCGTCCGGCAGGTGGTCGGGGGATCGCCACAGCACCCATCCCACCCCCGGGTACACCAGACCGTACTTGTGACCGGATGTGTTGATCGACACCACCCGCTCCAACCGGAAGTCCCACACCAGATCGGGATCGAGGAAGGGGGCGATCATCGCCCCCGAGGCACCGTCCACGTGGACGGGGATGTCGAGGCCCGTGCGCTCCCGCAGGTCGTCCAGGGCCGCGCACAGGTCGGCGATGGGCTCGTAGGAGCCGTCGAAGGTGGAGCCCAGGATCCCGACCACCCCGATGGTATTCCCGTCGCACAGTTCCGTCGCGGCGGCGGGATCGATGTGGAAGCGATCACCCTCCATGGGGACGGTGCGTGCCTCGACCTCCCAGTAGGCGCAGAACTTCTCCCAGCACACCTGCACGTTGACGCCCATGACGAGGTTGGGCCGGGCCCGGGCGGGATACCGGTCGGCGTTGCGTTGCGCCCATCGCCGCTTGAGCGCCATACCGGCGAGCATGCACGCCTCGCTCGACCCGGTGGTGGAGCAGCCGATCGACGCGTCGGGGTCGGGGGCGTTCCACAGGTCGGCGAGGATCGCCACGCAACGGCGCTCCAGCTCGGCGGTGCGCGGGTACTCGTCCTTGTCGATCATGTTCTTGTCGGCGCATTCCGCCATCAGGGCGGTGGCCTCCGGTTCCATCCAGGTGGTGACGAAGGTCGCCAGGTTCAGCCGGGCGTTGCCGTCGAGCATGAGTTCGTCGCGCACCATGCGGTGCGCCGTCTGTGGGGGGACCGGCCCGGGGGCCAGTCGCCGGGTCGGCGGGGCGGAGAACATGTCGAGGGCCGGGTTGGCCAGTTCGTGAAAGGGATTCACGGCCCCGGTGTCCCGGGCCGGACGGCCCTCCGCCCCCTCGTCCCTCGCGCTGTGAACTGCCACGCCGTTCTCCTTCACCCGGGTCCGAAGCGGATCGACCACCGGGATCCGACCGTAGGACCGGTCCGCTCCGGCGGCACCCGGTGCGCGGCGAACGGGCGTCCCCGGCGGTGTCCGCCGGGGCCGCACATCCGTGCGCGGGCG
>NZ_VKHT01000814.1 GCF_014141535.1 Streptomyces alkaliphilus
CAACAGGGCCTCCCCCGCCCGACGGTGCGCACGGGCGTCGGCCGGCAATCCCAGCCGCTGCGCGTCATCGGCCAGTCTCAGTCGCACCGCCGCCTCCAACCGGCGGTCCCCCGCCGCTCGGGCCGCCCGCAACGCGTCGTAACCGGCCCGGAGCGCCTCCTCGAACTCCCCCGCGCATCCACGCGTCCGCGCCACCTCCGCCAGGGCCAGGGCGTACCCGTCGGGGTCCCCGCGCCTGCGGTGGGCGGCAGCCGCCGCCCGCCAGGACAGCAGCGCCGGACGCCACTCCCCGGCCAGGGCGTGGGCTTCCCCCAACAGACCGTGCAGCCGTGCCCGGGCATCGTGATCATCCGTCGCCTGGGCCCTCGACAGCGCCCGGCCGTACCAGTCGGCGGCACGCTGCGGGTCTCCCGACTCGGCGTGGGCGCGGGCGATCGACTCCAGCGCCCGTCCCATCGCCGGGGGAATCCCGAGGCCGCCCAGACCGCGCAGGGTCTCCAGCGCGGTCCGATAGCGCTTCAGGGCCGCCCCGGTGCGACCACGGGCGAGGTCCATGTCCCCGAGGTCGAGCAGCGCGGCGGCCCGCTCACCGTCCAGGCCCTGCCGCTCGGCCACCTCCAGCACGAGTTCGTTCAGGTCGTACAGGTGGGCAGCGGCCCCCCGCTCACCGCGGTGGGCGATCAGCGCGGCGGCCAGGGCGGAGATCAGTCGACGGGCGAGGGTGTCCAGCTCCCCGTCCACGACGGCCAACCGGACGGCGGCCGTCAGGCTCGGCAGGCGACTGTCCAGCCACCGGGCCGCCTCCTCGCGGGAGAGGAACCGCAGCGTGGAGGGCAGGGCGGCCGAACGCTCACGGGCCGGGGAATTCTCCGGCTCCGCGGCCGCCCTGCAGGCGACCAGTCGCCGCACGGTTCGCTCCAGCACCCGGGCGCGGGCCAGCAGGACATCGGCCGGACGTTCGTGCCGGCGCACCAGGTCCCGCAGGAGCGGGTCCAGACAACCGGGCACCTCGTACAGCGGCCAGGGGTCCCCGGCGGGTTCCTCCCGACCGGCGGCGGTGTCGGCGTCGGTCCCGACCGGCGCGCCCGCGCACGTCGGCGGTGGCGGCCGGTCCGCCGGACGCACCAGGCCCAACAGGGCGAACCCCCGCAGTGCCCGACGGGCGGCGCCGACCGAGCACCCGGCGAGAGCGGCGGCGATGTGCGCGTCCACCAGCCCGGCGGGGGCCAGCACCAGGAGCCGCAGGACGCGTGCGGCGGGGGGTCGGAGTGCGGAGAGGGCCAGGCGGAAGGCCCGCTCCAGCGGCCCGTCACCGGAATCGGCGGAGGATTCGGATGCGGTCTCACCCCCCGGGTCGACCGGGTCCGTCGACTCGTCGGGGGCGGATGTCTCCACCGCGTCACCGGGCACCGGACCGGTCATCGCCCGCACCGCCCGGGCGACGGCGGCGTCGGGGTTGGCGGCGAGCCAGCCGGCCGCGAGCACCAGCGCGGCGGGCAGGTGGGCGCACGCCTCGGCGAGGCGTTCCGCCGCCCGCGGATCGACCGTGATCCGGGTGGATCCCGCGCCGCGGGCCAGCAGGCGCAGGGCCGTGTGCTGGTCCAGCGCGCCCACGGTGCACGGCCGCACGTCGGCCACCCCCGTCAGCGGGCCGCGGGCCACCACGAGCACCGGGCAGTCCCGATGATCCGGGATCAACTCGATCACCTGTTCGGCACTCACGGCGTCGTCGAGGATCAGCAGGACGCGTCGCCCCGTCAGCGCGGCGCGCAGCGCCTCACAGCTCTCGTCTGCGTCCGCGCCCGGCGGGACCGGGGCGCCCAGGCCCTCGAGCAACTCACGGGCGGCGCGCTCCACGGGGACGGGGTCGCCCCCGGGGTCGGTGAGCACCACCCGCAGGACGCCGTCCGGACAGCCGCCGTCGGCCCGGACCCGGCGGGCGAACTCCAGGGCCAGGGCGGTCCGGCCGGTGCCGGGCCGGCCGGCGATCAGCAACACCCGGGCACGGGCGGAGGGACGGCCGGCCATGGTGTCCAGGCCGGCACGCCCGACATCGGCACGCAGGCCGGCCAGTTCCCGCCGGCGGCCGAGGAAGGCGGGGTCGGGCGCGGACGGCGTACCCGCGGCCGGCCGCGGGGGTCCGGCCGGGTCAGCCGCCCGTTCGGTGAGCTCCGTCACGCCCCGAGCCTAGACCGGCACCCGGCGGGTCGACCGCCGGGGACACGTTCCGGGGCCGGGGACCGCGCGTTCGGCCGAACCCCCGGCCCGGGGGCGGGTTCCGGAACGGGCGAACCCGGCTCACCCCCGGACGGGGTGGGCCG
>NZ_VKHT01000815.1 GCF_014141535.1 Streptomyces alkaliphilus
GAGACAGGGTTCAGGCCAGGCCGTCGACGATGGCCCGCGTATTGGCGCGCATCATCTCCTCGTAGGTGCCGGCGCCCTCGCCCGGAGCGGTGAGCGACTCGGAGAACAGCGGCACGATCTCCACGTCCAGGCCGCTTTCCTCGCGCAGCGCGCGGGCCAGCCGGTCGGGGTGGGAGGAATCCACGAAGATCGCCCCGACATCGGCCTCGACGATCGCCCGGGAGAGCGACTCCAGGTCCGAGGCCCCGGGCGAGGCCAGCGTCGTGCCGCCGGGGATGACCGCTCCGATCACCCGGAAGTCGAAGCGCTCGGCGAGGTAGCCGAAGACGTGGTGGTTGGTCACCAGGTCACGGTGCCCGGGTGGGATGGTCGCGAACTCCTCCTCCATCCAGTCCGTCAGCTCCCGCAGCAGGTCGGTGTAGGCGTCGGCGTTCTCCCGCACGGCGTCCGCGTCGACGCCCGGCACCTCCTCGATGATCCGTTCGGCGATGACCTCGGTGGCCGCGATCATCCGCTCCGGGTCGGTCCAGAAATGCGGGTCGGGGTTGCCGGCGGCGTCACCCGAGGCATACGGCAGCGGGTCCACGGCCTCGCCGACCGCCTCGGTGGGCACGCCCTCCTCCCGCGCGGCCTCCACGTGCCGCAGCACGTTCTCCTCCAGGCCCATGCCGTTGTGCACGATCAGGTCGGCCCGTTCCAGACCGGCCGCCTGCGCGGCGGAGACCCCGAAGGAGTGCGGGTCGGCTCCCGGCGGCATCAGGACGGTGACCTCGGCCTCGTCGCCGGCCACCTCCCGGGTGACGTCCCCGAGGATGTTCGTGGTGACGACGATCGACGGGGTGCCGCCGGAGTCGGACGGGCCGCCGGGGGCGCCGCAGCCGGTCAGGACGGTCGGCAGCCCGGCGAGCAGCAGGGCGACGGCGCGGAACCCGCCCCGGCGGCGCGGCGTGCGGGGGGCGTGCGGGATGTGCGGGGCGTGCGGGGGATTCATCGGCCGGTCACCACCATGCGGCGGGGCTCCGCCTCCACCGGGAGGACGCGGGCGACGCGAAGGTCGTCCCGGGCGTCGATCTCGTGGATCCGTCGTTCGGCGATGTCGTTGACGTAGACGCGTTGGGTGTCCACCTCGATCACGGTCTCCGCCGGCACCGAGCCGTCGGCGGCCGGCTCCAGCAGGGCGGTGCGGGCGAGCTCCTCGCCGCTCGCCGGGTCCACGGAGACCAACTCGCCGGCGGGGTCGACGAACAGCACCGGTGCGTCCTCACCCACCGCGTTCACCGCGACGGCCGGGCCCGTTTCCCACAACCGCCAGACCGGGTCGGTGAGGTCGAGGACCCACACGCCCCGGTCCCCGGCACGGGCGGCCAGCACGGCGCCGTCGTTGCGGTGCCGCAGCTCGGTCGGGCGGTCCTCCTCGGCGGTGCCCTCCGGCCAGGGGAGCGCGGTGACCTCCGGCTCCCCGTTCCCGCCGGCGGTGAACCACAGCGCGCCCTGCGCGCAGACGTACACCGCGCCGCGTCGGGTCACGGTTGCGGCGGCGGGGTCGGAGCACTCGGCCTCCGGGGCGGCTACGGGCCCGCCGGCACGGTCGCGCACCTCCACCCGCCCGGCCCCCTCGGCGCCGGCGACGGGGACCAGCAGACCGCCGTCGAAGGGGAGGACCGGGCCGTCGGCGTCGTCGATCCGAAGGAGTTCCGCGAGTTCGCCGTCCTCCGCCGCCGAGCGGTCCAGCAGCAGCGCGCCCCCGTCGGCGAGGGTGATGGCCGTGACCGCGGTGTCGGCGTGCACGGCCACCGGTTCGGTCGCCCGGGCCTCGCCCACCTCGCGGGCGGCGGCGCGGTAGTGGTGCACGTGGTCGCCGTGGTCCACGGTCCACGCGCCGCTGTCCACCACACGCACCGCGTCGCCCTCCAACAGGTGGGCGAACCGACCGTCGCCGACGATCGGGGCGGGGCCGTCACTGGTCGCTCCCGCCTTCCCGGCCTCCCCGAGGGGGATGCTCTCCTCGTTCACCAGGTCCAGCACGTGCACGGGCTCGCCGGCGCCGGAGGCCAGGACCACCCGGGACTGCTGTTCGGCGGTCTCCTCGGCGCCCTCGACGTAGCCGTGCGGCACGTCCTCACCGTCACCTTCCCCGTGCCCGCCGTCCGCGGCGGTGTTCTCCGGGGAGGTCGGTTCGGCGGGGTCGTCGGGGCCTGCGCCGCAGCCGGTCAGCAGCAGGCAGCCGGCCAGGGCGGTGACGGGGACCGCCGACGAGAGGCGTCGACGACCGGCCCGGGGCGGACGGGGGGTGGTGCTCATCGGGGTATCTCCACGTT
>NZ_VKHT01000816.1 GCF_014141535.1 Streptomyces alkaliphilus
CCCCGGGCCACCGGCCGCCGGCACGCCCCGGACCCCGGACACTGGACCTCCTCGCTGGACCGGGCCGCCTACACCGCCGGGGTGCGGAGGATTCGCGACCACATCGCCGCGGGCGAGGTCTACCAGGCCAACCTGTGCCGGGTGCTCTCCGCGCCCGTCGGTGCCGACACCGATGCCGACGCCCTCGCCGCCGATCTGGCGGCGGGCAACCCGGCCCCCCATGCCGGCGTGATCCGGCTCCCCTCCCGGGGAGTCGAGATCGCCTGCGCCTCCCCCGAACTCTTCCTGCGCCGGGAGGGCGCCGTGGTCGTGTCCGGGCCGATCAAGGGGACCGGGCGCACCGAGGCCGACCTGCTGGAGAAGGACCGCGCCGAGAACGTCATGATCGTGGACCTGGTCCGCAACGACATCGGACGGATCTGTCTGCCGGGGACGGTCACCGTCCCCCGCCTGTGCGCCGTGGAGGCGCACCCCGGTCTGGTCCACCTCGTCTCCACCGTTCGCGGCGAGCTGCGCGAGGACACCGGGTGGCCGGAACTGCTCGCGGCGACCTTCCCGCCGGGCTCGGTGACCGGTGCCCCCAAGTCCAGCGCCCTGCGGATCCTGCGGGCCCTGGAGACGGCCCCGCGCGGTCCCTACTGCGGAGCCGTCGGCTGGGTGGACGCCGACCGTCGACGCGCCGAACTGGCGGTGGGCATACGCACCTTCTGGATCGAACGCGTCCCCTCGGGCGCCGGTGAACTGCGGTTCGGCACCGGAGCCGGCATCACCTGGGGGTCGGACCCCGAAAGGGAGTGGCGGGAGACGGAACTCAAGGCATCGCGCCTGCTCGCCATCGCCGCCGGTCGACGCCCGGAACGGAGGACCGACGACCCCGACCGCGCCGAAACGGTGGGGCACGGCGCAGCGGCACCCGGCGACGGGGGTACCGTCGCCCGAACGGGAGTCCCCGGAGGGCCGGGGGAGCGGGAACGGCGCGGGGCGGACATCCGACCCCGCCGGGAGAACGAGGCGATGCGGTGAGGATCTGGCTCAACGACACCATGACGGACGCCGACGAGGCGTCGGTCTCGGCCCTGGACCACGGCCTGACCGTCGGTGACGGGGTCTTCGAAGCGGTCAAGACGGTCGAGGGGGTGCCCTTCGCGCTCACCCTCCACCTGGAGCGGATGCGACGTTCCGCCGCGGGCCTCGGCCTGCCCGCCCCGCACACCGATCTCGTCCGCCGGGCCTGCGCCGCGGTGATCGACGCCGAGCCCCACCCCTTGGGACGGTTGCGGATCACCTTCACCGCGGGGCGTGGCCCCCTGGGGTCGATGCGGTTCGCCGCACCGGGCGCGCCCACCCTGGTCGTCGCCCACGAGGGATACGAGCCGCGCCCGGACACCACCGCCGCGATCACCGTCCCGTGGACCCGCAACGAGCGCGGCGCCCTGGCCGGCCTGAAGACCACCTCCTACGCGGAGAACGTCCTCGCGCTGGCCCGGGCCCGGGAGGCGGGGGCCTCCGAGGCGATCTTCCCCAACACCGCCGGCCTGCTGTGCGAGGGCACCGGCAGCAACGTCTTCGTCGTCGTCGGCGGGGACATCCTCACCCCGCCCCTCTCCTCGGGCTGTCTGGCGGGCATCACCCGGGCGCTGGTGGTGGCGTGGAGCGGCGCGCGGGAGGTCGATCTGCCGCTGGAGGTGTTGCGGGAGGCGGACGAGATCTTCCTGACCTCCACCACCCGGGACGTCCAGGCGCTCCACCGGGTCGACGACCGGGAGGTGTCCGACGCCCCCGGACCGGTCACCGCCCGGTTGATGAGTGAGTTCACCGAGCGCTCGAGCGCCGACCGCGACCCCCGACCGGCGATGGTCGGCTGAACCCGGGCGGATCCGCGGCGGCCCGTCCCGGGTAGACATGTCGGCATGACCGTCACCCTGCGACCGCGGGAGCCCGAACGGACCACCCCGGAGGGCGGTTTCCGGTGCTCCTACCTGCTGTGCGACAACGGTCGTCCGATCGGTGAGCTCGTTCTCTCCGCCGAGGGCGATCCACCCCGGCGGGGCCGGATCGACCACCTGTGGGTGGCGGAGCCGGAGCGTCGGCGCGGGCGGGGTGGCATCGCCCTGCTCGCGGCGGAGGAGGCGCTGCGTTCCCGGGGCTGCGACCGGGTACGGGCCCGGCTCCCCCTCGCGCCCGACGCTCCGGGGGACGTCGTGGCCGCCACCGGGCTCGCCGAGGCGTTCGGCTACCGGCCGCTGGGGGTGGATCTGCGCCGTGCCCCGACGGGGGAGCGGGCGGACGAACCGGGGGCGTCGCGGGGCGGGAC
>NZ_VKHT01000817.1 GCF_014141535.1 Streptomyces alkaliphilus
CCCGTACCGCCCGTACCACCCCTCCGAGCACGGAACGAGGAATCCCGCCCATGGCCTCCCTCTCCGACGTGACCCGCGGACGTCTGCTCCACGGTGGCGACTACAACCCCGAGCAGTGGCCCGAGGAGGTGTGGTCCGAGGACGTGCGCCTGATGCGCGAGGCCGGTGTCAACCTCGCCACCGTCGGTGTCTTCTCCTGGGCGCGCATCGAACCCCGCCCCGGCGTCCGCGACTTCGGCTGGCTCGACCGGGTGATGGACCTGCTCCACGACGCCGGGATCGGCGTCTGCCTGGCCACCGCCACCGCCTCCCCACCCCCCTGGATGGGTGCCCGCTACCCCGAGACCCTGCCCCGGGACGAGAACGGCACCGTCCAGTGGTACGGATCCCGTCAGCAGTACTGCCCCTCCTCGCCGATCTACCGCGAGCACGCCGTACGGCTGGCGGGCGACATCGCCGACCGCTACGCCCATCACCCGGCGCTGCGCCTGTGGCACGTCAACAACGAGTACTGCACCCATTGCTGGTGCGACGTTACCGCCGAACACTTCCGCCGCTGGCTGCGGGCCCGATACGGCGACCTCGACGCCCTCAACGAGGCATGGGGCACCGCCTTCTGGAGCCAGCGCTACGACGACTGGTCGGAGGTGATCCCACCGCGCCGCACCCCCTACCTGGTCAACCCGACCCAGAAACTCGACTTCCACCGCTTCACCTCCGATGCCCTGCTGGAGTGCCACACCGCCGAGCGCGACGCCCTCCGCGCCCGCCGCGCGGACATCCCCGTGACCACCAACTTCATGCCGCTCTTCCCCGGTCAGGACGGCTGGCGCTGGTCGGCCGAGGAGGACGTGGTCTCCGTCGACATCTATCCGGACCCGCGTGCCGACCACCGCTCGACCGGCGGGGCCCCCTTCGGCGCCCTCGTCCAGGACCTCACCCGCTCCCAGGCCAAGGGGCCGTGGATGCTCATGGAGCAGGCCGCCGCCGCCGTGAACTGGCGGGGGGTCAACCCGCCCAAGGCCGAGGGACTGATGCGGCTGTGGTCCCTCCAGGCGGTCGCCCGGGGGGCCGACGCCGTCTGCTTCTTCCAATGGCGCCAGTCCCGCCAGGGCAGCGAGAAGTTCCATTCCGCGATGCTTCCCCACTCCGGTGAGCGCTCCCGCGGATTCGGCCGGGTCGCCGAGTTGGGCGCGGATTTGGCGCGACTCTCCGACTCCGGCGCGGTGGTGGACGCCCGCACCACCGCCGACGTCGTCGTGCTCCACGACTGGGACTCCTGGTGGGCCGACGGACAGCCCGGCCGTCCCTCCGCCGAGGTGGACCACGCCGAGGTGCTGCGCGAGTGGCACCGCGCGCTGTGGAGCCGCAATCTCGCCTGCGACCTCGCCCACCCGGAGGCCGACCTCTCCTCCTATCGCGTGATCGTCGTGCCACACCTGTACCTGATGACCGACGCGGCGCTGGACAACCTGGTGGAGCGGGTCCGGGCCGGCGCCACGCTGGTCTGCGGCTGGTTCACCGGCATCGCCGACGCCGACGACCGCATCCGCGAGGGCGGAATGGACGCCCGGCTGCGCGAACTGTTGGGCATCGACATCGTCCACGAGTGGTGGCCCATGGAGGCGGGGGAGAGCGGAAAGTTGGATGACGGCTCCACCGGCACCGTCTGGAGCGAGGACCTGGAGCCCGTCGGCCCCCGGCAGGGCGCCGGGAGCGGTGAGGGGCCCGAGGTGATCGCCCGCTGGGCGGGCGGTGAGCTGGACGGCCGCCCGGCCGTCCTGCGGCACACCCCGTTCACCGACCCGGCCGACGACCCCGGGCGCGCGGGCGCCCCGGGCGGCTCCGGCACGACGTGGTACCTCTCCACCCAGCCCGATCCTGAGGCCCTGGAGAACCTGCTGGTCCGCGCGGCGGCCGGGGCCGGGGTGGAACCCGTGCTCGCCGACGCCCCCGACGGGGTGGAGGCGGTGCGCCGGGGTGAGGTGCTCTTCCTCCTCAACCACCGCCCCGACCCGGTGACCGTCACCCTTCCGCGGGCCGGCACCGACCTGCTCACCGGCCGCCGGTGTGAGGGCGAGGTCACCCTCGAGCGGTACGGCGTCCTCGCCCTGCGCCCCTGACGCGCCCGGTTCGCCGCCCCGCGCCCCGGCGCGGGGCGGCGAACCGGGGGAAAACCGGGTGCGAGGGACATCCGACCACCTCCTGGCGTCGGCATATGGACCAACCGGAGGAAACACCGGCCGCCCCACCCCCAACCACTTCGACGAGAGCGTGGCCGCCGGCCACGACGACGCCCGGCCCCGGGGGGC
>NZ_VKHT01000818.1 GCF_014141535.1 Streptomyces alkaliphilus
GGAGGGCGGTGGGCCGGCGGGGTCGGAGCCCGACAGGAGGCGGTGGACGGGGCGGCCCTCGATCTTTCCGCGCAGGTCCAGCAGTGCGGCGTCAACGGCCGCCAGGACCCCGGCGGGAACGTCCGGTGGCAGGGCGAGGTCCGCCCCGGGGTCCACCGGGCCGGAGAGCGGGTCGGGGTGGCGGGCCAGTGCGGGCGCGACGTGTTCCATCAGGTCCCGTCGGGCCCGCCGCGCGGTGGTGGCCAGGTGGGTCGAGGCCACCACCTCGCCGTGACCGGTGACCCCCTCGTGTTCGATGGACACCCATACCGCGTCCCGTCGGGTCATCACCGACCGGGAGATGCGCAGTGGCGTGGCCAGGTCGAGGGAGACGGTGCGAACGGTCGATCTCACGACACGCCCCTCTCGGAGCCGACGAGTGGGTCGACGACGGTGCGACAACGGGTCCAGCCGGTGGCCTCCACCGCCCCGGGATGGGGAATCTCGAGAGGGCGGTCGCGGGGCGGTTCACCGGTGCCGATCCCGTTTCGCAGGCAGTGGTCCTCGTCGTAGAGGGTGCTCACGTAGCGCTCGGGGCCGTCGGGGAAGACGGTGGCAACCACCGCCCCCGGGTTGGTGCGTGCGGCCCAGGCGGCCACCAGCGCCACCGCGCCGGTGCTCCAGCCGCCGCTGACGAAGCAGCCCCGGGCGAGGCGGCGGCAGGTGTCGACGGCCTCGGACGGACCGACCCAGTGCACCTCGTCGAAGATCTCGTGGCGGACGTTGCGCGGGTGGATGCTGCTTCCCAGTCCGCGCATCGGACGGGGGCGGGCCGGCTGGCCGAAGATGGTCGAACCCACCGAGTCCACGCCGATGACCCTCAGTCGGGGCCAACGGCGGCGCAGCGGGACCGCGATGCCGGCGCTGTGGCCGCCGGTTCCGACGCTGCACACCAGGATGTCCAGGTGGTCCAGCGCGTCGGTGATCTCGTCGGCCATCGCGGCGTATCCGGCCGCGTTGTCGGGGTTGTTGTACTGGTCGGGCCAGTAGGCGTCGGGCAGTTCCGCCAGCAGGGCGCGCAGCCGGGTGATGCGGGCGGCCTGCCATCCACCGTGCGGGGCGGGGTGGTCCACCAGTTCCAGGCGGACGCCGTGGGCGCGGAGCAACCCCCTGATCGAGGGTTCCAGTTCGATGTCACCGACCAGGACGACGGGATGGCCGAGTGCCTGTCCCGCGAAGGCGAGTCCGATGCCGAGGGTGCCGGAGGTGGATTCCACCACGGGCGCTCCCGGGCGCAGTTCGCCGCGGCGTCGGGCCCCGGTCAGCATCGCCACCGCGGCGCGGGCCTTCATGCCGCCCACTCCCCGGGACTCCAGCTTCGCCCAGAAGCCGGGGTGGGAATGAGGAAGGGGGATGGCGATACGGGCCATCGGGGTGTGCCCGAGCAGGGCCAGGAGTTCGGGGGCCGCGGGACGTTCGGTGACGAGAGCGGTCACGGGTGCTCCTCCGATCCGGAGTCCGACCGGTGCACCGCCCCGGCCCGTTCCCGGTACAGGTGCAGCGTCCCGGGGCCGCCGTCGAGCCAGAAGAAGGGGTAGGGCTCGGCGGAGACGGCGGTGACACCGGAACCGAGCAGCCGGGGCACGACGGCGCTGCCGGTCTGGGCGAACACGACCAGGGGTTTTCCGGTGGCGAGGGCGTGTTCTCTCAGGGGTTCGAAGGTGCCGTTGCCCAGTGTCATGCCGGAGACCAACAGCGCGTCACAGTCCTGTAGTTCGGCGTGCGCGTCGGTGCGGATGGGTTCGCCCCACTCGGTGGTGCCGCCCTTGAGGTCGCAGGGCACGTGGTCCACTCCCCGCTCGCGGAGGCGTTCCAGCAGGGAGTTGACCACTCCCACGACGAGGACCCGCCGCGCCGCGGGATCGCGGGGCAGGAGATCCACGACGGCCCGGGCACGGGCCCGGGATTTCTCCAGGCTGTTCCCGGCGGGGAGTGGGTGGGGCACGGCACCGTTGGCCGCCGTGTGCGGCAACACCCGGCCGAGGTAGGCGTCCAGGGCGGCGATCCGCACCGGGGGGAGGGGGTGGCACAGCAGGTCGGTGACGGTCGCCCCGACGCACTCGTCGACCGCGCCGGCGGGCAGGGATCCGGGCTCGACCGCGCAGGAACCGACCGCGGCCCCGAGCCGCAGGCCGAGCACCTCGTTGCGGTAACCGGTGGACCGCCCCCGGTGCCGGACGGCCTGGGTGGTGACGAAGGCCAGGGAGACGTGCTGCTCGCGGGGGTCGGGCCCGAAGTCGCCGTCGAGTACGCCGCGCAGGAGGGCGGGGAC
>NZ_VKHT01000819.1 GCF_014141535.1 Streptomyces alkaliphilus
GTCCGGGACCCTCCCGGGAAAGGTGCGCCCCCTGTGTCCACGCCCGTCATCGGTGTCCTCGCCCTTCAGGGTGACGTTCGCGAACACCTCGCCGCCCTCGACGCGGTGGGGGCCCGCGCCCTGCCGGTGCGTCGCCCCGCCGAGCTCGCGGCGGTGGACGCGTTGGTGATCCCCGGTGGGGAGTCCACCACCATCTCCAAGCTGGCCGAGGCGTTCGGCCTGCTGGAGCCGATGCGCGAGCGGGTCGCCGCGGGGATGCCCGCCTACGGTTCCTGCGCGGGGATGATCATGCTCGCCGACGACATCGAGGATCCCCGTTCCGGCCAGCGCACCATCGGCGGTCTCGACATCACCGTGCGACGCAACGCCTTCGGCCGGCAGAACGAGTCCTTCGAGGCCCCGGTCGTCCTGGAGGGGGTTTCGGGCGGTCCCGTGGAGGGTGTCTTCATCCGGGCGCCGTGGGTGGAACGGGCCGGCCCGCGGGTCGAGGTGCTGGCGGTGCGCGACGGCCACCCCGTTGCGGTGCGCTCCGGTGGCCTGCTGGCCACCGCCTTCCACCCCGAGCTGACCGGGGACCATCGGGTGCACGCGCTGTTCGTGGAGATGGTTCGCGCCGTCACCGGCCCCCGGGCCGCCGGGGACGCGGCCGACCCCGTGGGGCCGCCGGCGGTGCCCGACCGCCGGGAACCGGGGACGACCGGCCGACCGGAACCGGTCCGCGCGGTACCGGCCGGGTGAACGTCCGGGGGTAGGATCGGCGCGTCGGTTCGTAGGTGACATCGAAGGGGCGAGGCTGTGTCCGGCCACTCCAAGTGGGCAACCACCAAGCACAAGAAGGCCGTGATCGATGCCAAGCGCGGCAAGCTCTTCGCCAAGCTGATCAAGAACATCGAGGTCGCGGCGCGGATGGGGGGCGCCGATCCCGACGGCAACCCCACCCTGTACGACGCCATCCAGAAGGCCAAGAAGAGTTCGGTCCCCAACAAGAACATCGACAGCGCGGTCAAGCGCGGCGCGGGTCTCGAGGCGGGCGGTGCCGACTACGAGACGATCATGTACGAGGGGTACGGTCCCAACGGGGTCGCCCTGCTCATCGAGTGTCTGACCGACAACCGCAACCGGGCCGCCTCCGATGTCCGGGTCGCGATGACCCGCAACGGCGGCTCGATGGCCGACCCGGGCTCGGTGTCCTACCTCTTCAACCGCAAGGGCGTGGTCATCGTCCCCCGCGGTGGGCTCACCGAGGACGACGTGCTCGCCGCGGTCCTGGAGGCCGGTGCCGAGGAGGTCAACGACCTCGGGGACACCTTCGAGGTGCTCAGCGAGGCCACGGACCTGGTGGCGGTGCGCACCGCCCTCCAGGACGCGGGCATCGACTACGACTCCGCGGACGCCAACTTCGTCCCCACCATGCAGGTGCAGCTGGACGAGGAGGGGGCCCGAAAGATCTTCAAGCTGATCGACGCCCTCGAGGACAGCGACGACGTCCAGAACGTCTTCGCCAACTTCGACGTCTCCGACGAGGTCATGGCCGCCGTCGACGCCTGAGGGTCCGTTCCCGGGACCGTCGCCCCGCGCGGCCCGTCGTACCGCACCGACACGCCGTTCGGCCACCGGGCCTCCACCGGTGGCCGGACGGCGTGTCGGTGCCGTGCCGGTCCCCGACCGGCACGCCGTCGTGCCCGCTGCGGGCGATTGTCGGAGGTGGGCGTTAGCCTGCCGGCAGGGACCGGCGCGGTCCGCCGATACCGGTGGCCGCCATCGCCGGGCGCGCGAGAAGCGGCTCCCGGGGCGACCGGGACGACCGGGACGATCAGGGGAGAGTGACGGAGTGCGGGTGCTCGGAGTGGACCCGGGGCTCACCCGGTGCGGTCTCGGCGTGGTCGAGGGAGCACCGGGGCGCCCCCTGCGGATGGGCGCCTTCGGCGTCGTGCGCACCCCGGCCGACACCCCGACCCCCCTGCGTCTGCTGGAGATCGAGCGGGGAGTGGAGGAGTGGTTGGACGAACACCGGCCCGACTGCGTCGCCGTCGAGCGGGTCTTCAGCCAGCACAACGTCAGCACCGTCATGGGCACCGCCCAGGCCGCCGCGGTCGCCATGCTCTGCGCGGCGCGCCGGGGCCTGCCGGTCGCCCTGCACACCCCCAGTGAGGTCAAGGCGGCCGTGACCGGCAGCGGCCGGGCCGACAAGGCCGGGGTCGGCGCGATGGTGACCCGACTGCTCCGTCTCCCCGCACCCCCCACGCCCGCCGACGCCGCCGACGCCCTCGCGCTGGCGATCTGCCACATCTGGCGCGCCCCGGCGCTGGAC
>NZ_VKHT01000082.1 GCF_014141535.1 Streptomyces alkaliphilus
CGCCCCCGGGGAGCCCGCGCCCGTCGCCGGAACCGGCCACATCACCGCTCCACCCTCCCGGTCCCATCCGACCCATCCGCTGCCGGAGTCGTCCGGTGACGGCCGTCCGGACCTGCCGCGCCGACGACGTCAGCAGCACCTGGTGCCGGAGCTTCGGGGGGAGCCATCCCGTCGAGCCCCTTCCCCCGGTGGTGAGGTCGCCCACGATCCCGGTCTGATGGCGGCTTTCCGTCGTGGGGCCGAACTCGCGGAGGACACCGGGAATCCCACGGCCGTGCCACCCGTCGGCGCGACCGGTACACGCACGAGCACCCGAGGAGAATCAACCGATCATGGTGAGTGAAGCGACCGCCCAGGGGAACACTGACCTGTCCTGGCTGCTGACCGGTCTCGTTCAGCGGGTTCCCCACACCCGAAGTGCCCTGCTGCTGTCCAGCGACGGTCTGGTCAAGGCCGTGCACGGATTGGACACCGACGCCGCCGACCATCTGGCGGCTCTCTCCTCGGGTCTCTACTCGCTGGCACGTAGCGCCGGTGCCCGCTTCGGGGACAACGGCGAGGTGCGGCAGGTGGTGGTCGAACTCGCATCGATATTGTTGTTCGTCTCCACCGCCGGACAGGGAGCCTGCCTGTCGGTGCTGGCCGAGCGTGAGGCGGACGCGGCTG
Organism: Streptomyces alkaliphilus; assembly: GCF_014141535.1. Lineage (GTDB taxonomy): Bacteria > Actinomycetota > Actinomycetes > Streptomycetales > Streptomycetaceae > Streptomyces > Streptomyces alkaliphilus. The sequence continues at coordinate 667 of NZ_VKHT01000082.1, forward strand.
TTCTCGGGTACGAGATGGGAATGTTGGTCAAGAGCGTGCGTCCGGTCCTGGCCACACCGGCGCGTGGGTCGGGCGGTCAGTGACCCGATGTCGGAGTCGCACGGACATCAACCGTGGGTGGACGAGAAAGCCGGACGTCTCGTCCGTCTTTACACTGTCAGTTCGGGGCGGACCCGACCCACTTCGGACTTCGACCTCCTGACGATGGTGGTGGCCGTCGAGGATGGGGCGGGGAACTATCTCGGTCCGGACCACGCCCGATTGCTCGAGTTGTGTCAAAAGCCCATCTCCCTGGCCGAACTCGCGGCACATCTTCACCTTCCGGCCACCATTACCAAAGTACTTCTCTCCGATTTGGTGGACAGCGGAGCCGTGACCACCCGTGCTCCCGCCGTCGCAGCCCCCGATCCGACCGACCGAGACCTGTTGGAGGCGGTCCTGCATGGACTCCGCACACGGCTCTGATCCATTTCCCACGGCAGTGAAGATTCTGATCGCGGGCGGTTTCGGAGCCGGTAAGACGACTTTCGTCGGCGCGGTGAGTGAGATCGAACCCCTCAGTACCGAAGAACTGCTCACCCGGGCCGGGATCGGTACCGATGATCTCGATGGCGTCGAGGAGAAGTCCACCACCACGGTGGCGATGGATTTCGGTCGGATCACGCTCGGTCCGCGGCACATCCTCTACCTCTTCGGCGCTCCCGGTCAGGAGCGTTTCTGGTTCATGTGGGACGAACTCTGCGAAGGCGCCATGGGAGCGGTGATCCTGGCCGACACCCGGCGGCTGGAGGACTGTTTCGCCTCGGTGGACTTCTTCGAACGCCGTGGTATCGGCTTTGTTCTGGCGGTCAACGAGTTCGATCACGCGCACCGTTACACCCCGGATGAAATCCGGGAGGCCATCGACCTCGACCCGGGGGTTCCGGTGGTGATGTGCGACGCTCGTCAGTCCGCTTCCGGAACCCGGGTGCTCATTACACTCGTTCAGCACCTGATCGACTCCAGGAGTGATCATGACGATGTTTCCCGACCCCACCAGTCACCTGTTGCTCACCCCTGAGGACCTCGACGCTCCCCGTCGGGTGGAGCGACTGAAGGAGTTGAGGATAGAGGAGGAGCCGCTGCCGGAGTTCGACGCGTTCGCCCGCCGTCTGGCTCACACCACCGGCGCGCCCTTCGCCATGGTCAACTTCATCGACGAGCGAAGGCAGTACTTCGCGGGGCTTCACACCCCCGCGATGGACCGACCGGTCACTCTCGAGCCCGTCGAGGATTCAGTGCCCGGCCGGATCATGGCCCGTGACCACGGATACTGCCCGCATGTGGTGGTACGTCGCAAGGCGCTGGTTCTGGAGGACGTGTGCGATTATCCCCGATTCGCGGGAAACCCCGTTGTGGACGAGATCGGCATTCGCTCCTACATGGGTGCTCCCCTGATGGACGGGTCCGGCATCGCTCTGGGAACCATCTGTGTCGTCGCGCAGGAACCCCGGCCGTGGGGACGGGAGGGTCTGGGAGTCATCAAGAGCATGGCGGAGGAGATGGCCGAGTTGCTCCGTCGGCGGGGTGCACACCCGGGCATCGGGATATGAGCGGGCCCGTCGCCGGTCCTGTCGATCCGTCTTCGGGACGGGGAGTCGACAGGACCGGCGACGGGACGCGGTGAGGTGCGATGGGGGTCACCGCGTCCCGCACTCCCGGCGCACCAGGTGGGAGAGGCGTTCGGACCATTGGCCCCGATCGACTCCCAGGGCCATCTCCCCCAGACGCAGTCGTTGGATATCCGAGGTCCCGGCCGGGGCGTGTATGTGGAAGGCGTCGCGCAGATACCGTTCGATGGGACGGTCCGTGAACAGTCCCGCGGCGGCGTGAATCTCCAGGGCGTCCCGTCCCGAGTCGATGGCGGACTCCACGTTGACCAGCTTGGCGTTCATCAACTGCGGGTCGCAGGGAAGACCACGATCCAGCAGCCCCACCGCGTGGTAGGCGGTCAGGCGGGCCGTCATCAAACGGGACTGCATCTGTCCGAGCTTGAGCTTGATGTTGCCCAACTCGGCCAGGGGGGCCCCGTACCGCTCTCGCTCCAGGCAGAAGGCCGTGGTCTCCTCCACAATGGCCTGGTGGATACCGAGTGATACGGCGGTGAGGTTCGCACGCCCGTACAGCGTGCTGGAGGAGTAGGCCACAGCCAGGCCGTCCCCCTCCCGTCCCAGGAGGTTCTCCGCCGGTATCCGACAGTCCTCGAAGATCAACTCTCCGAAGGAGAAGCCGTGCAACCCCATGGCGGGCCGTTGCTCGCCCACGGAGAAACCCGGCCGGTCGGATTCCACCAGGAAGGCGCTCAATCCTCCGGAACCGGGTCCGGTGCGTACCACGACGCCGTGCAGGTCGCCGACATGGCTGTTGCCGACATACACCTTTCTTCCGTTGAGCACCCACTCCCCACCGTCCCGAACGGCGGTGCTCCCCATGCCCAGAACGTGGCCACCCGACTCGGATTCGGTCACGGCGATGGTGGGCAGGCAGTCGCCGCTGCCCACCAGGGGCAGCCAGCGCTTCTTCTGCTCCTCGGTGCCGAAGTGCATGATTTTGGCCACGCCGAGCTGGGATGCCTGCACCATGGCTCCCATGGCGCCGCTGACCCGTGCCACCTCTTCGATGACGATGGTTTTCGCCAGATGGCCTCCCTCCGAACCGCCGTAACGGCGGGGAACGGTGATCCCGATCCACCCCTGGCGGGCGATGAGGCGTGACAGTTCGTGGTGTGCGCGTCGGTCGGCCTCCATCTCGACCACCCGCGGTCGTATCTCGCGTTCCGCGAAATCTCGTACCCGGTGGCGCAACTCCTCGTGCTCGGGCTCCGTCAAGTGGTCCATCCCGTTTCCTCTCCCCCGGGAAGCCTGCGTCGTCCCGTTCGGGTGTCGTGGGCCGAGAGGGCCGGCGAGCGCCGGATGTCCCCGATCGACGGGAACATCCTGGTCGGTATCCGAGGGCTTTCAAGATCGCGTCGAAAGTATGGTTGAAAATCAGACAATCGCTCCCGTGAGTGGCTTCATCCTTGTTCCGAGCCGGCTTGTTCCGATCGCTCCCACCGGATCCACCATCGCGTGCCCGATGCACGGTGATCGACCACGAGTCGCGGGTGCCGTACACGTGGTTGGCGGGAAGAGGTGTGTCCGGCCTCCGCCTCGAGGGCGTGAGCGGGAGGAAAAGTGTCTTGAAGTCGACGGTCCGAGCCGGGCCGGTCCGGGAGTGCTTGCCGCGGAGATGGGTCCGAGGGACGGGGATCGACAGGGGAAGGGGAAGCCGGGGGCTCATTCCCTCAGAGCATCGGGAGCGGGTGACCGCCGTGTTTCCCGCGGAGCGGAAAGTGGGGGGGAGCACGCCGGAGTCCGGCTCGCTCCCCGGATTTTCCGGGGTCCCGGGGACCTGTCCCGGCCACCCTCACACAGTGATCGGGAGCTGTTCCGGAGGCCCGGGGCGGGCGTAGTACCACCCCTGTGCCGAGTCGCATCCCAACTCCCGGAGCCGGTCCGCCTGCCCGGAGGTCTCCACGCCCTCCACGGTCACCGCCAGCCCCAGGGTGTGGGCGAGCGACACGATGCCGTCCACGATCTTCAGGTCCACCGGATCGGCCGGGTGGTGCTGCAACCCCTCGGTGAAGGAGCGGTCCAGCTTCAGGGTCCCGGCCGGCAGTCGGCGCAGGCTCGCCAGATTCGAGTAGCCCGTCCCGAAATCATCCAAAGCTATGCCCACCCCCAGTTCCGAGAGCTTGCGCAGCGGCTTCAACTCGTGGTCGTCGGCCCGCACCATGGCGCTCTCGGTCACTTCCAGGCACAACGCCTCCGGAGCCACGCGGAACTCCTCGAGCACCCCCACCGTCTCCTCCACCAGATCGGGATGGTGCAGTTGGCGGGGGGAGAGGTTGACGTTCACCCGCAGCGGTTCGGCGCCCCCTCTGCCCTCGTCCTGCCACTCGCGTGCCTGTCGCACCGCCTCGCGCAGCACCCACCGGCCCAACGGCACGATCAGTCCGGTGTGTTCGGCCAGCGGTATGAATCGGTCCGGTCCCAGCACGCCGTGCCGGGGGTGGCTCCACCGCACCAGCGCCTCGGCGCCCTCCGTGCGCCCGTCCGCCATCCGGATCAGCGGCTGGTACTCGATGAAGAACTCGCACCCCTTCAGGGCGCCCGGCAGGTGGTGGGTGAGGTGGTGTCGGCTGATGGCGCGGGCGTCGGAGTCCGGGTCGGCCACCGCGTAGCGGTTGCCGCCCTCGGACTTGGCCCGGTACATGGTGATCTCCGCGCTGCGCAGCACCTCCGCGGAGCTCAGCTCCGACACAGCGCCCTCCACCACACCGATGCTGGTGCGCACCATCAGTTCGCGTCCGCCGACCTCCACCGGGGCGGAGATCGCCTCCAGGGCCCGGTGGGCCAGCTCCACGACCTCGGCGGGGGAGGAGGGGTCCAGGACCATGGCGACGAACTCGTCGCCGCCGATCCGCGCCAGCAGACGACCGCGTCCGGCCAGTGCCTCCTCCAGCCGCTCGGCCACCGCGATCAGCAGTTGGTCGCCCACCGCGTGCCCGAGGCTGTCGTTGACCGCCTTGAACCCGTCCAGGTCCAGGTAACACAGCCCGACCCGTCGGTATCCGCTGTCGGGGTTCAGGGCCTGCTCCAACCGTTCGAAGAACAGAGCGCGGTTGGGGAGATGGGTCAGCTCGTCGTGGGTGGCCTGGTAGCGAAGTCGCAGGTTGAACAGCCGGCGCTCGGAGATGTCCTCCACGATCGCCAGCATGTACTGCGGCTCGCCGTTGGGGTCGCGCAGCAACGAAACGGTGAGATTGGTCCACAGGACGGTGCCGTCGCTGCGCGGGTACGGCTTCTCCACCCGGTAGTGGTCGCGCTCCCCGCGCATCAGCTCACCCTGGAGCCGCCAGACCTCCGGCGCGTCGTCCGGGTGGGTCCAGTCCCGCACGTTCCTGCTGCGGATGTGATAGTCCGATCCGCCCAGCATCCGAGCCAGGGAGTCGTTGAAGTCGATGATCCGCCCCTCCATGTCGGCGATTCCGATGCCCAGGGCGGCGTCCCGGAAGATCGCCCGGAAACGGGCCTCGCTCTCGTGCAGTGCCCCGGCGATCTCCTTCTGGGCGGTGAGCGCGGCCCGGGAGAGGGTCTCCTGCTCGCTGCGGGTGCGTTCCTGGAGGGCCCGGGCGAAACCGGCGGCGATCGCGTGCTGCAGCCGGGTGCAGCGCACCCGCGCGTCCTCGGTCTCCAGCCGATCGGGCTCCAGGCAGTAGAGGAGGAGGTAGGCGTCGATGACGTCCAACATCCGGGGGAGGGAATCCGCGCCGGTGCAGTGCGCGCGCACCAGTTCCTCGCCCACCGCCTGGCCGGGCGCCGGGTCGAAGGGGTGCGCGTGCAGAGCGGCGGTCAGGCGGTGGGTCAGCTCGAGCAGGAGTTCGGCGAACTCCTCCCGGGTCATCGAGGTGGCCGTGGAGGGATAGACGGCGCGGCACCAGATGCGGGCGAACCGCTCCGGGCCGTCCGGGGGTTCCGCCGCGCCGTCCCTTTCCCGCGGTGCCCCGGGGTGGGCAGGTGTCACGCCGTGCGTCCCACTCCCGCGAAGCCGGTGAAGACCGCGGGGTCCTCCTGGTCCAGCGGACCCTCGGGGCGCCACTCGGGCATGGGGACCAGGCCGGGCTCGACCATCTCCATGCCCTCGAAGAAGGCCGTGACCTCCTCCCGGTTGCGCATCACCAGATTGTTGCCGCCCCGGCGGTAGACGTCGCTGACCGCGTCCCCCTCCTTCTCGGTGCGCGGGCCGGTGTCCGTCGAGGCGTGGGTGAGGATCAACAGGCTGCCGGGGGCCATCGCGGCGCGGTAGGTCGCCATCGTCTCCAGCGGCTTGTCGGTGTCCTCGACGAAGTGCAGCAGCGCCACCAACAGCAGCGCGATCGGGCGGTCGAAGTCGAACAGTTCAGTCGCCTCGGGGCTGTTCAGCACGGCCTCCGGGTCGCGGAAGTCGGCGGCCAGGACGCGGGTTCGCGGATCGTCCTCGAGGACGGCGCGGCTGTGCGCGACGGCGACCGGGTCGCGGTCCACGTACAGCACCCGGACCTCCGGGTGGGCGGCGCGCGCCACCTCGTGGACGTTGCCGAAGGTGGGGATTCCCGAGCCGATGTCGAGGAACTGGGTGACGCCCTGATCCACCGCGTAACGGACCGCACGCCGCATGAAGGCCCGGTTCGCCTGCATGATCTTCGGCAGGCCCGGGAACGCCTGCATGGCCGCGCGGGCGGCCACCCGGTCGGCCTCGAAGTTGTGGGATCCGCCCAGGTAGTAGTCGTACATGCGCGCGACGCTCGGCACGGACAGGTCGATTCCCTGCGGGGCCCAATCGGGTCGCTCCATCAACATCTCCCGGGGCTCGGTGATTTGGAGTCCGGGCAGAGCGTACTGACCGGTGGCGCGGGTAGGGAAGCAAAGCGGGGGTGAAGGTTCCGCCGGTGGAGGGATCGGTGGGCATATGCACGGGTTTGCCGGACGTAAGAGGGTGCTTTCCCCGGGAGTCATCCCCATGACGGGGGAGGACGTGTCCCCGAAGTGCGGGTCCGCCTTCCGCGCCGGACCTTTCACCTCTCCCGGGCGGGGCGGGGGAAGGGGCGCCCGGCATGTGCAGTCGGCGCCTCCCACCGCCGGGAGGCGGGTGAGCCCTTTCCGGCGTGCCGACGCGCCGCCCCGGACGCGGGGGAGCGGGACGGCGCGACAACGCGGCGGCGCGGGGTCTCAGATGCCGACGCCGTTCTGCCGGAGGTAGGCGATCGGGTCGATGTCGGTGCCGAAACCGGGGCCGGTCCGGATCTCGAAGTGGAGGTGCGGACCGGTGGAGTTGCCGGTGGAGCCCGAGCGACCCAACCGCTGTCCCGTGCCCACGGGTTGGCCGGCCGACACCGAGATCGCCGAGAGGTGGGCGTACTGGCTGTACCGGCCGTCGTCGTGACGGACGATCACCTCGTAGCCGAAGGATCCCGACCAACCGGCCGAGACCACCGTGCCCGCGGACACCGACCGCACGGTGGTGCCGGTGGGCACGGGAAAGTCCACACCGGTGTGGTAGCCCAGCGACCAACCGCTGCCCCGGGTGCGGTAGGACGCCCCGGTGGCACCGTCCACGGGAGAGGTGTGGGATGCCTTCGCGGGGGCCGGTGCGGGCTTCTCCGCCGGCTTCTCGACCGCGGCGGGCTTCGGTGCGGGCTTCTCCGCCTGCTTCGGAGCCGGGTCCGCGCGCCGTTCGTCCCGCGACGCGGGCCGTTCCGCGACGACGGTGCCCGCGGGCAGGGACAGCCGTTGACCGGGGAGGATCAGGTTCGGGTCGTTCCCGATGACGGAACGGTTCAGTTCGTACAGCGACTGCCATCCGCCCTCGACGGAGTGTTGACCGGCGATTCGGTACAGGGTATCCCCGCGGACCACGCGGTGGTCCCCGGCACCGCCCTGCGGGACCTTCCCGGTCGCCCCGGCCGTCCGAACCGGGCCCTCCGAGCCCTTCGGGGAGCCCCCGCCCGGATCCTCGGCGGCCCCGGCCGGTGCCGGGTCCTCCGCCACGGCCTTCGGGCCGGACGGCACGGGTGGCTCCGGGGCGACGACGGAAGCCCCGGCACCGCGCACCAATCCCGCACGGGTGGAGCAGACCGGCCACGCGCCGGGGCCCTGACCCTCCAACACCTTCTCGGCGATTGCGATCTGTTGGTCGCGTTCGGCGAGGTCGGCCCGGGGCGCGTACCGGGTGCCGCCGAACTCCTCCCAGGTGCTCTGCTTGAACTGCAGGCCGCCGTAGTAGCCGTTGCCGGTGTTGATGTCCCAGGTGCCGTCGCTCTCGCAGTCGGCGACCTTCTCCCACACCTCCGGCGGCGCGGCCTGGGCGCCGGTGGCCGAGACCAGCGGCAGGGCCAGACCCGCTCCGGAGGCGGTGACGGTCAACGAGGCCCGGACGGCGGGACTCGGTCGGTGACGGCGGTGACGCCCTCGTGTGGTCATCCGAGGTCCTCCCCGTTCCGGACGCCCCGTTGACGGGGCGTCGGTGCGCGAACTGCCGCCTGCTTGCGCGGCGCACCCAGGCTAGGGGCTGCACAGCGCACCGACAAGGGAGCGCAGGGTATTCGACGGGCCGACACGGGTGGGCGCACGGGGCGCGGACGGAGCACCGGCGGGGGCGCGTCCACCGGTGCGACGATCCCGACGCGCCCCGCGCCGGCGACCGGCCTCACTCCCGCGGCAACACCCCCCGCTCCTCGAAGACCTTTCGGACCACGGCCATCGCGCACAACGCCCGGGGAAAGCCCGCGTACACCGCGCACTGCATGACCGCCTCGACGATCTCCGAGGGGTCCAACCCGACGTTCAGCGCCCCGTGCACGTGCAGCCCCAGCGCCGGGTCGCAGCCGCCTATCCCGCTCAGCACGCTGATCGCCACCAGGGAGCGCTGCCGGTGGTCGAGCCCCGGTGAGCTGTGAACCTCCCCGTAGGCGAACTCCACGATGAAGCGACCCAGTTCGGGAGCCACCTCGGCGAGATCCCCCAACACGGTGTCCGCGTGCGGGCCGAGCACCTGCCGCATCCTGTCCATACCCCGTTTGTGACGCTCCTCGTCCCCCACCGTGCCCCCGAAGCCGTCCCCGACGGTGTGGGTGCCTGCGGTCTCGGTCATCTGCCCCTGCCTCTCCCCTGTGGTCCCGTGTGCTCCCCGGCCCCGGCGGTCCCCCGGGATGCCGTGCGGGGTGTGGCCCGGAACGGTGTCCCGAACCGGGCCCCGGTGTCGGATTCACCCGAACGGTTTCGGCCACCGGAACGCGGGGTGAGCGCATCCTTACCCCGGGAACGCGTCTTCCATCGACCCCCCGGCACGCCCGCGCACGCCGTCCGCACCGATGACGTGTGCGTTCCCCCGATGCGGGTGAGGATGGACAACAGGAGAAAACGAGAGAAGAGGTCGGGGCCCACCGTTCCCGACGGGGCGGAACCCGAGAGTTCCGCCCGCACCACCGCCACCTGGAGGTCCGTTGTCCAGCACCGATCGTCCCGGGGAGGTCACGGCCCCCGCCGGCCGCTCGTTCCGACGGTTCCGGCACGCCCTGCGGCTTCGTTCCCTGGGAGCCGAGCCGGGGGGCGCCCGCCTGGAGCGCATGCGTTCCTCACCCCATTTCCGCGACGGGGCCTTCCGCAACGAGCGCCCCATCGACGGACTCGACGTCACCGACTACCTGCCGCTCCTGCGGGAGAGCCTCAACCGCGAGGCCAGGGCCCGCAGACACCCCGCCCGACC
>NZ_VKHT01000820.1 GCF_014141535.1 Streptomyces alkaliphilus
GGAACGGGCCGGGGCCCGGGGGTGGCGAAACGCCCCCCCGGGCCCCGGCCCGTTCCCGTGCGCCGCGCGACCGACGCGGTCGTTCGGAGCAGGCGGTCAGAGCAGGCGTTCAGAGCAGGCGTTCGAGCACCTCGGCGATGCCGTCCTCGTCACAGCCCGAGGTGACCTCGTCGGCGACCGCCCGCAGCTCCGGGTGGGCGTCGCCCATCGCCACGCCGTGCGCGGACCAGCCGAACATCGGTATGTCGTTGGGCATGTCGCCGAAGGCGATCGTCTCGTCGCCGCGCACCCCGAGCCGGCGCCCGGCCATCGACAGGCCGGTGGCCTTCGACAGCCCCAGCGGCAGCAGCTCCACGGTGCCCGGCCCCGCCATCACGATGCCGACCGCCTCACCGACCAGCTCACGCGCGGCGCCGGCCAGCTCGTCGTCGTCCAGCCCGGGGTGGCGCAGGTACATCTTGGCCAGCGGCTCCGCCCACAGCTCGGCCCGGTCGGTGTAGGTCATGGTCGGCAGGGCCCCGTCACGGGCCGGCTCCACCGCGAACCCGGCCGGGTCCACGATCACCGCCCCGTCGATGCCGTCGCGGCTCGCGGCCACCCACAGCGGGCCCAGCTCGGACTCGAGCAGGGCGATCGCCCGACGGGCCACCTCCCGGTCCAGGGTCACCGAGGTCAACAGCCGGTGCGCGCCGGCGTCGTACAGCTGGGCGCCCTGCCCGCAGATCGCCAGACCGGTGTAGCCGAGCGCGTCCAGCACCGGGCGTGTCCAGGGCACCCCCCGGCCGGTGACCACGATGTGCGTCGCCCCGGCCTCCCGCCCGGCGCGGATCGCCTTGCGGGTGCGCGGCGAGACCGTGCCGTCCGAGCGCAGCAGCGTGCCGTCGAGATCGGTGGCGATCAACCCGAAGGGGAAATCCGTCGGGCCGCTCACGAGCCGGTCGCCCCGGCCGCCGGGTCGGAGCCGTGGTCCCCGGGCTCCAGGACCTCCCGACCCCCGAGGTACGGCCGCAGCACCTCCGGGACCCGCACCGCGCCGCCCGCCAGCTGGTGGTTCTCCAGGAGGGCGACGATGGTGCGCGGCACCGCGCACAGGGTGCCGTTGAGGGTGGCCAGGGGGCGGGTGGTCTTCCCCTCGCGCATCCGCACCCGCAGGCGGCGGGCCTGGAACTCGGTGCAGTTGGAGGCGGAGGTCAGCTCGCGGTACTTCCCCTGGGTGGGGATCCACGCCTCGCAGTCGTACTTGCGGGTGGCGGAGGCGCCCAGGTCGCCGGAGGCGACATCGATCACCCGGAACGGCAGCTCCAGGGCGGTCAGCCACTCCTTCTCCCACCCCAGCAGGCGCTCGTGCTCGGCCTCGGCCTCCTCGGGTGCCACGAAGCAGAACATCTCCACCTTGTCGAACTGGTGGACCCGGAAGATGCCCCGGGTGTCCTTGCCGTAGCTGCCGGCCTCGCGGCGGAAGCAGGGGGAGAAGCCGGCGTACCGCAGCGGCAGGCGCTCGGCGGGCAGGATCTCGTCCATGTGGTAGGCCGCGAGCGGGACCTCGGAGGTGCCGACGAGGTAGGCGTCGTCCTTCTCCAGGTGGTACACGTCGTCGGCGGCCTGGCCGAGGAACCCGGTGCCCTCCATGGCGCGCGGCTTGACCAGCGCGGGGGTGAGCATCGGGGTGAAGCCGGCCGCCACGGCGCGGGCGATGGCGGCGTTGACCAGGGCCAGCTCCAGCAGGGCGCCGACGCCGGTCAGGTAGTAGAAGCGGGAGCCGGAGACCTTGGCGCCGCGCTCCACGTCGATGGCGCCCAGGCGGGTGCCGAGCTCGAGGTGGTCCAGGGCGGGGAAGCCCTCGGCGTCGAAGTCGCGGATGGTGCCGTGCGTCTCCCGGACGACGTAGTCGTCCTCACCGCCCACGGGTACGTCGGGGTGGACCGGGTTACCCAGGCGCAGCAGCAGTTCCTGTGCGGTGGCGTCGGCCTCGTCGCGTTCGGCGTCGGCGGCCTTGACGCCGGCCGCAAGCTCGCCGGCCCGCGCCAGCAGGGCGGCGCGCTCGTCGCCCTCGGCGCGGGGGATGAGGCGGCCGAGTCGCTTCTGCTCGGCCCGCAGCTCGTCGAAGCGGCTGCCGGAGGACCGACGCCGCTCGTCGGCGGCGAGCAGGGCGTCGACGAGGTCGACGTCCTCGCCGCGGGCGCGCTGGGAGGCGCGGACTCGGTCGGGGTCCTCACGGAGCAGGCGAAGGTCAATCACCACCCCAGGCTACCGGGGAACACCCCGGGCCCGGGACGGGGCGGAGCGGGTCGGGTCGGAGGGGAGCGGAGG
>NZ_VKHT01000821.1 GCF_014141535.1 Streptomyces alkaliphilus
CCCGCCCCCCGGAAGGGACGTGCACGGCTTCGAGCGGTTCCCCCGGTGGCCCGGAGGGACCTCCCCGACGACTCTCCCCGTCCCGGGAAGGAAACGCGACCGCCACACGGCGGACACCCCGCAACCCCGCTTGCCCCGGTGGGATTCGGGTCCCGGCCCCGGGGTCGATAGGCTGGCCCGGAACCAGGGGCAAGGAGGAACACTGACCATGCCAGAGAGCACCGAGCCGCTCACCCCGCGAGCCCGGCTCGCCGTCACGGCGGGCAAGGCGGCGGCCGCCGTCTCCCGGGCCGCCGGACGCGGCAGCGGATCCGTCATCGGCGGCCGGGTGGCCCTCAAGGTCGATCCCGACCTGCTCGGCCGGCTCGCCGGCCACCTCGATGTCGTCCTGGTCTCCGCGACCAACGGCAAGACCACCACGACCCGCCTGATCGCGGAGGCGCTGCGAGCCGGTGGCGAGGTGGTCTCCAACGCCCTGGGCGCCAACATGCCCGCGGGCATCACCTCCGCCCTGGCCGCCGGAGCCAAGGCCCGCTTCGGGGTGCTGGAGGTGGACGAGAAGTACCTGCACGCCGTCGCGCGGGACGTCTCGCCCAAGGTCATCGCCCTGTTGAACCTCTCCCGGGACCAGCTCGACCGGGCCGCCGAGACCCGCATGATGGCCGACCACTGGCGCGACGGGCTCGAGGGCTCCCCGGCCACCGTCGTCGCCAACTGTGACGACCCGCTCATCGTGTGGGCCGCCTCCGCCTCCGCCAATGTGATCTGGGTCGCCGCCGGCCAGGAGTGGAAGGACGACGCCTGGTCCTGCCCCGCCTGCGGTGGGGTCCTCCAGCGTCCCGATGAGCACTGGGCCTGCGGGGACTGCGGTTTCGAGCGTCCCAGTCCCACCTGGCAGCTCTCCGGCGAGAAGGTGGTCGACCCCCACGGCTCGACCTGGCCCATCCGCCTGCAGCTGCCCGGCCGGGCCAACCGCGCCAACGCCACCACCGCCACCGCCGTCGCCGCCTTCTTCGGCGTACCCCCGCAGACCGCGCTGGAGCGGATGTTCTCCGTCACCGCCGTGGCGGGCCGCTACGACGTCGTCACCCACCAGGGGCGGGACGTCCGGTTGCTGCTCGCGAAGAACCCCGCCGGCTGGTTGGAGACCTTCTCCCTGATCGACGGGGCACCGGCCCCGGTCATCCTCGCCGTCAACGCCCGCGGCGCCGACGGCACCGACACCTCCTGGTTGTGGGACGTGGACTACACCCGCCTGGCCGGTCACCCGATCGCCGTGCTGGGCGATCGCAAACTCGACCTGGCGGTGCGCCTGGAGGTCGCCGGTCTGGAGTTCACCGTCTGTGAGGACCTCGCCGAGGCCCTGCGGGTCAGCCCGCCGGGACGCATCGAGGCCATCGCCAACTACACCGCCTTCCAGGACCTGCGCCGGATCGTGGGGAACTGAACGTCAGCCGGACGCGGCACCCCGCCCGGGCCCGGCCGCCCACCGTCGCGGCGGCCCCCGCACCGGGACGACGCCGCGCCCCGTGCCGCACACCGAAGGACAGCGAGGACACCGAGTCATGAGCGAATCCAGTCTCCGCGTGGTCTGGGTCTACCCCGACCTGCTGAGCACCTACGGCGACCAGGGCAACGCACTGGTGATCGAACGGCGCGCCCGGCAGCGCGGTCTGAAGGTCTCCCGTCAGGACGTCCGGTCGGACCAGCCCCTGCCCACCTCCGGGGACATCTACCTGATCGGCGGGGGCGAGGACCGGCCCCAGCGGCTGGCCGCCGAGCGTCTGCGCCGCGACGGCGGCCTGCAGCGCGCGGCCGACAACGGTGCCATCATCTTCGGCGTCTGTGCGGGCTACCAGATCCTCGGCCGGGAGTTCGTCAACGACCTGGGACGCAGCGAGCCCGGTCTGGGGCTGCTGGACATCACCACGGTGCGCGGCGACGGTGAGCGCTGCGTCGGTGACGTCCTCGCCGACGTGGACGAGCGACTCGGTCTGCCGCAACTGACCGGCTTCGAGAACCACCAGGGCGTCACCCACCTGGGGCCCACCGCCCGGCCCCTGGCCCGGGTCCGGCTCGGCCGCGGCAACGGCATCGGCGACGGCACCGAGGGCGCCTGGCGGGAGACCGTGCTCGGCACCTACCTCCACGGGCCGGTTCTCGCCCGCAACCCCCTTCTCGCCGACCTGTTGATCAAGCTGGCCCTGGACGTCAACGCCCTGCCGCCGGTGGAGGACCGCTGGTACGAGGCGCTGCGCGCCGAGCGCATCGCCGCCGCCACCGTCAACCCCGCCTGAACCACCGGC
>NZ_VKHT01000822.1 GCF_014141535.1 Streptomyces alkaliphilus
CAGGTCGACCGCTCCCAGGTCGGCGAAGACCGGCACCAGCAGACCCACCAGCTCCTCGGCGTTGCCCACCACGTCCAGCGACCCGCCGATCCGTCCCGCGGCCGCGCGCAGCAACTCCAGCCGCTGCTGCGCACGCGGACCGGAGACCAGCACACCGCCACCGGCCGCGGCCACCCGCATCCCGAAGCGGTCCCGCAGCTCCGCCCCCGCCACCGGCACCAGCCACACCAGGAATCGCGCCGAGCCACCCGCCAGGAGCACCGAGACGCTCACATCGGCCGCGACCCGCCCGCCGACCGGACGCCGCAGCATCGCGCGCCCACTGCTGCGGCGCTCCTCCCTGGCCTCCTCGACCAGACCCGCCCACACCGAGCGGTCCTCGAACAAGGAGGCCACGCCCACCCCGCGCACCGCCTCGATGCCGCCGCCCAGCAGGTCCACCACCGGGGAGGTCGCGGTCAGCACCGTGCCCTCGCCGTCCAGGAGCAGCAGGGCGGGCTGTTCCCAGTCCACCGTGCCCCACGGCCCGCCGCGCGCGGTCATGACGCCCCTCGGCTCTCGCCCGCCGTCACAGCACTGTCCACCCCGCCAGGACACCACCTCAGCGCTCCGCCCGCCGGCCGAGGGCGCCCCACCCGCCACGAACGGGCGGTCGGGGCCACGGCTTCTCGCAGGTCCGCCCGATTCGGCCCTCCGAGCGGCCCGAGCGATCCCCGACCCGACTGTTTCGCGACCACCGACTACACCTTCGACTGGAGAGTCGGCGGGCGACCCACCCCGATGAGGTTCTGGCGCCGGCCGTTGCACGCGATGGTCGACGCCTTCACCGCCGCCGGCTTCCGCCTCACCGGCATCGACGAGCCACGGCCCGTCCCGGCCGCCCGTGAACTGTTCCCCGACGAATTCGCCGACCCGGCGACCCGCACCTGTTTCATCTTCTTCGTCGTGGAGGTTCCGGCGACGGCGGCCGAATCGAAGGAAGAGGACGCGTAACGACCGAACCGGCGCGGGCGTCAGGAGTTCATCGCGGCCCGATCGGATTCGCTGCGCAGAACGCAGAACTCGTTGCCCTCGGGATCGGCGAGGATCACCCATCCCGAACCGTCCGGGTTCCGGTGGTCGGCTCGGCGGTGGGGTTCCCCTTCGCCGGGGACGGGTGGGAGTCCGGTGACGATCCGGTGCGGGTCGAGGTGTGGGACGGGCGGCCGGACCGACTGCCCGTCACCCGACAACCCGGCCCGGCCGCGAGGGCGGGCCGGGGAGTGGGCCCGGTGGCGGCGTTGGCCGAGCGCCGGGGCGTGACGGTCGCGGCGGTGGCCGGGGTGCCGACGAAGACTGTGGGGTGCGAATGAAGACGGTGTGGTGCGAATACCGGCCGGAAAGCGACGGGGGTGTGCCCGGAACCGGGTCGTCACGGGGGTGGCAGGAGGAGGTCCGTGGGGCATGATTGGCCCGTTCGGGGACCCGTGCCCGGGTCCACCCCACCCCGAGAGAAGGGCTGTCCTCCGTGATCCGCACCCGTCGCCGTCTGGTCGCTCCCCTGTTGGCCTCGATGCTCTGCCTGGGGCTGGTCACCGCCTGTGGTTCGGAGGACGGGGAGGGGGACTCCTCCGCCAACGGCACCGACACCGGCGCGGAGACGGAGACCGACCCCGCGCCGGAGGACGGGGAGGAGACCGAGCCCGGTGCCGGCGAGGAGGGCATGACCGGCCCGACCGTCACCGAGACCGCCTCCTCGGCGACGATCCGCACCAGCATGGGCGACATCGAGGTGACGCTCTTCGAGGACGAGGCCCCGGTGACCGTGGCGAACTTCGTCGGGCTGGCCACCGGCACCCAGGAGTGGGAGGGCCAGGAGGGGGACGAGCCGCTGTATGACGGCACGATCTTCCACCGCGTGATCGACGGCTTCATGATCCAGGGCGGCGACCCGCTGGGCAGCGGCATGGGCGGCCCCGGGTACCGGTTCCAGGACGAGGTCACCGATGAACTGGCGTTCGACCGTCCGTACCTGCTGGCGATGGCCAACGCCGGGCCCGGCACCAACGGTTCGCAGTTCTTCATCACGGTCGAGGAGACCCCGCACCTGAACCAGCGGCACACCATCTTCGGCGAGGTCACCGACCCCGACAGCCAGGCGGTGGTGGACGAGATCGCCGCCACCGAGACCGGCCCGAACGACAAGCCGGTGGAGGACGTGGTGATCGAGGGCATCGAGATCAACTGATCCCCCCCTCGCGCCCCTCCCGGCTCGCCGCACCACGGTGGCACCGGGGAACGGGCCGCCGCGACCGCACCCCGACG
>NZ_VKHT01000823.1 GCF_014141535.1 Streptomyces alkaliphilus
AGCCCCGGGAGCCCGCCGGCTCCTCCGACGTCGCCCCCGCCGACCCGCACCTGGACTTCGCCGGCACCACGCCGTACGAGGACTACGTCCGCGCCGACGTGCTCACCCACCTCCAGCGACCGCTCTCCGACGACCCCGGCGAGATGGTCTTCCTGGTCACCACCCAGGTCATGGAGCTGTGGTTCACGGTGATCGTCCACGAGTGGACCACCGCCGCCACGGCCCTGCGCCGGGACGACCTGCCGACCGCGCTGGCCGCGCTGGAGCGCTCCCGGCGCGAGCTGGCCGCGCTCAACGCCTCCTGGGAGCCGCTGGCCCACCTCACCCCCGCGCGGTTCAACGCCTACCGCAGCGCGCTCGGCGAGGGCTCCGGCTTCCAGTCCGCGATGTACCGGCGGATGGAGTTCCTGCTGGGCGACAAGTCCGCCTCGATGCTCGTGCCGCACCGGGGGACCCCGCGCGTGCACGCCGAGTTGGAGAAGGCGCTGCACGAGCCGAGCCTGTGGGACGAGGCGCTGGCCTTCCTCTCCCGCGAGCGGGTGCGGGCCGGTCGCGAGCCGCTTCCCACGGAGGTCCTGGAGCGGGACCGCACCCGCCCGTACGAGGCGCACCCGGCGGTGGAGGCCGCCTGGACCGAGGTGTACACCGCCGAGGCGCGGGAGCGGGCGACCGGCCCCGGCCCGCTGCTGCGGCTCGGCGAGGAGTTGACCGAGGTCGCCGAGATGGTGTGGCGCTGGCGCAACGACCACCTGTCCGCCACCCGGAGGGCGATGGGCGCCAAGCAGGGCACCGGCGGCTCGGCCGGCGTCGCCTGGCTGGAGAAGCGCGCCCGCCGGACCGTGTTCCCCGAGCTGTGGACGGCGCGCAGCCATGTCTGAGACACAGGTGAACCCCGTGCATCCCCCGCGGACCGCCCCGACACCCGCCACATCCGAGACCCCGGACGCCGCCGCGCTGGACGCGGCCGATCCGCTGGCCGGCCTGCGCGACCGCTTCGTCCTCGACGACGACACCGTCTACCTGGACGGCAACTCCCTCGGCGCGCTGCCCGCCGGCGTCCCCGCCCGCCTCGCGGACGTCGTGGCGCGCGAGTGGGGCGAACTGCGCATCCGCTCGTGGACCGAGTCCGGGTGGTGGACCGCCCCCGAGCGGGTCGGCGACCGGATCGCCCCGCTGGTGGGCGCGGCCCCCGGGCAGGTCGTGGTCGGCGACTCCACCGGCGTCAACATCTTCAAGGCGCTGGTGGCCGCCGTGCGGATGGCGGGGGAGGGGCGCGAGGAGATCCTCGTGGACGGCGACACCTTCCCCACCGACGGCTACCTCGCCGCCTCCGTGGCCAGGATGACCGGCCGGGAGCTGCGCCGCGTACCGGCCGCCGCGATCGCCGACGCCGCCGGCCCGCGCACCGCCGTGGCCCTGGTCAACCACGTGGACTACCGGACCGGCGAGCTGTACGACGCGGCGGCGGTCACCGACCGCCTGCACGCAGCCGGCGCGCTGGTCGTCCTCGACCTGTGCCACAGCGCCGGCGCCCTGCCCGTCCGGCTGGACGACGACGGTGTGGACCTGGCCGTGGGCTGCGGGTACAAGTACCTCAACGGCGGACCCGGCGCCCCGGCCTTCCTCTACATCCGGGCCGGGCACCAGCCGCGCTTCGACTCCCCGCTGCCGGGGTGGAACTCGCACGCGGATCCCTTCGCGATGACCGAGGAGCACGTGCCCGCCCCCGGCGTCGCGCGGGGCCGGGTCGGCACCCCGGACATCCTCTCCATGCTCGCCCTGGAGGCGGCGCTGGAGGTCTGGGAGGGCGTGGACATCGCGGAGGTGCGGGCCAAGAGCCTGGCGCTGACCGACTTCTTCCTCGCCCGGGTGGCGGAGACGCTGCCGGCCGGGACGGTGACCCCGGTGACGCCCCGGGAGCACGAGCGGCGCGGCAGCCAGGTCTCGCTGCGGCACCCGGCGGCGCGGGAGGTGATGGCGGAGCTGATCCGGCGCGGGGTGATCGGCGACTTCCGAGCCCCGGACCTGCTGCGCTTCGGCTTCACCCCGCTGTACACGTCCTTCGCGGACGTCGACCGCGCGGTGCGGGTGCTCGCCGAGGTCCTCGCCGACCTCCCGGCGGGGTCCTCGTACGGGCCGGGGGCGTGAGCCCCGCCGGCGGCGCCCCGGGCGCCGGACCCGCCGCACCGCCGGCGGGAGGTGCGGCGGAGAGCGGGCGGGACGCCGCCGAGATCGCCGCGCTGCTCGCCCTCGACCCGGTGCCGCCGGACGCGACCCTGCCCCACGGGGCCCCCAGCGTC
>NZ_VKHT01000824.1 GCF_014141535.1 Streptomyces alkaliphilus
CCGCTCCCGCCGCCCCCTTCACCCCGGGGCTCTCCACGGAGCGGGAGGAGGCCGGGGCGCACCCGGCGGCGTTCACCGCCGTGGCGCCCGCCCTCGCGCAGGAGGAGACGGCCCCGTCGGTCGACCCGCGGATCCTCCCCGTCCCCGATGTCGCGGACACGCTGGAACGGCTCGACTCGCTGGTGGCCTCGATCATGGATCTGGTGGCCGCGCTGCCCGAGGACGTCTCCGACGCGGAGGCCGGCGAGCCGGTCGAGGCGGCGGCGCAGGCCGAGCCGGTGCTCGAGGGCACCGTGGACGACCTGTTGACGGGCCTGCTGGCGGAGATCGACGACTTCGTGGCGGCGCTGCTCTCCGGGCTGCTGCCGGACTTCTCCGTCG
Organism: Streptomyces alkaliphilus; assembly: GCF_014141535.1. GTDB lineage: Bacteria > Actinomycetota > Actinomycetes > Streptomycetales > Streptomycetaceae > Streptomyces > Streptomyces alkaliphilus. The sequence goes on from NZ_VKHT01000824.1 coordinate 382, forward strand.
ACGAGCTCGAGGGCATCGAGGGCATCGGCGACGGGGGCCTCGACGAGGACTTCCCCATCGAGCCCATCCCGTCCGAGGAGGGCATGACCCTCGGGGAGGACGCGGAAACCGACCTGAACGCCCTCGGCAACCTGATCGACCTGCTGGAGGCGGGCGCCGACCCGATGGCCGACCCGATGCCCGGCTCTCCGGCCGACGCCACGGAGGGATTCACCGACGGCCCGATGGCCGACCCCGTGATGAACCCCGCGGCGGGCGGCTCGGAGCGCACGGCGAAGGTGGCGCCGTTCCTGCGGCCCGCCCTCCCGGTGGCCGAGATCCGCGTGCCCTGAACCCGTCACCCCGCGCCGGACGCCGGCCCCGCCGTCGAGGAGGGCCGGGTCCGGCGTCCGGCGCGCGCCCCGCGCGCCGGGCCGGTGGTGGCCGTGCGATGATGACCGCGCAACTCCATACCGGCCGTTCGATCGCGTGCGGGAGAGTCCCCGGTTCCACCGGGGCGCCGAAGGAGCAAGTCCTCCCTTGAATCTCTCAGGCCCCCATACCGCGCGCGGGAGGCAGATCTGAAAAGCGGACCGCACCGGGTGACCGGGGTGGTCCCACCCACGGTGCAAGCCGGGGCCGCGCCGCGGGCCCGGCGAACCTCTCAGGTGCAGATGACAGATGGGGAGGGCGTGCCGCACGGTCGTGTCCGCGACCGGCGCACTCCACCGCCCCGTTCCCCAGCGCACCGGGAGACCCACCATGACCGAGCCCGCCACGCCCCGCCGCACGCCGCTGGACGCGACCCACCGCGAGCTGGGCGCCGCCATGACCGACTTCGCCGGCTGGGAGATGCCGCTGCGCTACGGCAGCGAGCGCGAGGAACACCGGGCGGTGCGCGAACACGTCGGGCTCTTCGACCTCTCCCACATGGGCGAGATCACCGTGCACGGCCCCGCCGCCGGCGAGTTGCTGGACCACGCCCTGGTCGGCCACATCTCGGCGGTCGCCCCCGGCCGCGCCCGCTACACGATGGTCTGTGACGCCGACGGCGGCATCCTCGACGACCTGATCGTCTACCGCACCGCCGGGGACACCTTCCTGGTCGTGGCCAACGCCGCCAACGCGCAGGTCGTGCTCGACGCGCTGCGCGAGCGGGCGGCCGGCTTCGACGCCGAGGTGCGGGACGACCGCGAGGCGTACGCGCTGTTGGCCGTGCAGGGTCCGCGGGCCGTCGAGCTGCTGTCCGGTCTGACCGGCGTCGAACTCGCCGCCGTGAAGTACTACGCGGGCGTGCCCGGCACCGTGGCCGGGGTGTCCGCGATGATCGCCCGCACCGGCTACACCGGCGAGGACGGCTTCGAGCTGTTCGTCGCCCCGCAGGACGCGCCCGCGCTGTGGACCGCGCTGATGGACGCCCGGGTCACCGGCCCCGAGGGCACTCCGGCCGGTCCGGTGCCGTGCGGGCTGTCCTGCCGCGACACCCTGCGGCTGGAGGCCGGGATGCCGCTGTACGGTCACGAGCTGACCCGGCAGACCTCTCCCTTCGAGGCGGGACTGGGCCGCGTGGTGCGCTTCGACAAGCCCGGTGACTTCGTCGGCCGCGCCGCCCTGGAGGCCGCCGCCCGGCGTGCGGAGGCCGAGCCGCCGCGTCGGCTGGTGGGGCTGGTCTGCGACGGCCGACGGGTGCCGCGTGCGGGCCACCCGGTGGTGAACGCCGAGGGGACGGTCGTCGGCGAGGTCACCTCCGGGGCGCCCTCGCCCACCCTGGGCAGGCCGATCGCCATGGCGTACGTGGACGCCGCGCACGCCGAGCCGGCGCCCGCCGACGCGTCGGGGGTCGCGGTGGACGTGCGCGGCACCCGCGAGTCGTGTGCGGTCGTCGCCCTCCCCTTCTATCGTCGGCAGCGGTAGTCCGCCGCGTCGGTCGGCCACCGCC
>NZ_VKHT01000825.1 GCF_014141535.1 Streptomyces alkaliphilus
GTGGTCGGGGCGCCGGCCTCGCCCTCCCCCCTCCGGGCGCCGACCCGGTAGGGGCGGGAGAGCGCGACACGGACCCGCTCGGCGATCTCCAACACCCGGGCGCGGCGGTCGACCCCGTCCTCCCCACCGGGATCGCCCACGATCAGCGCCGCGAACTCGTCGCCGCCGAGCCGGGCGGTGGTGTCACCGACCCGGACCGACTCCCGCAGCCGGCGGGCGGCCTGCACCAGCAGGTCGTCCCCGGCCTGGTGACCGATGGTGTCGTTCACCGCCTTGAAGCCGTCGAGGTCGATGTAGAGGACGGCCGCCGGGCTGTCCCCGGCCCGACGCCCACCGAGTGCGCGGCGCATCCGATCGGTGAACAGCGCCCGGTTGGGCAGGTCCGTGAGCGGGTCGTGGAAGGCGTGGTGCCGCAGGCGCTCCTGCAGGCGCACCCGTTCGGTGACGTCCCGGCTGGTGAGCACGAGCCCGTCGCGGTGACGGTTGACGCACGACTCCACATTGAGCCAGTGCCCGGCGCCGTGGCGGATCCGGCACTCCACCCGCACGGTGGCGTCCGGCGGCCCGTCCGCGGTCAGGAAACGGCGCAGCTCGTGCAGGACCTCGCCCATGTCCTCGGGGTGGACGAGACCGGCCAGTCCGCGGCCGACCAGGCGTTCGGGGTCGGTGCCCCAGACGGTGCCGGCGGCGGGACTGACGTACCGCAGGGCCCCGTCCGGACCGGCGATCATGATGACGTCGCTGGAGCCCTGCACCAGGGATCGGAAGTGGTGCTCCTGACGGGCGAGCTCGCGGGTGAGGCCGATGTTGTCGGCGAGCATGATCGCCTGACGGACCAACAGGGCCAGCACCACGGCTCCGGTGGTGGCCACCACGACCCAGTCGGGTGAGCCGGGGGCGGCCGGGACACCGACGGTGCCCGGCCCCCCGCGCGGAGCGAGGGTGATCAGGGCTCCCAGGACACAGACCGCCGCGGCGAGGTAGGGGGCGAAGGCTGAGAGCGAGGGGGCGGGGCCGCGCAGCGCGGACGCTCCGCCGTCATCGGAACCATCGCCGGGCACGGGCCCGGGGCGGACCCCGGCCCGGACGGGGCCCTCGACACGCTTCCCGGGCACCGGTGTCCCCGACACCGGGGAACGGTCCGGGAGCGGCCCGAGCGGATCCGCCGCCCCACCGACGCCGGGTGGGACCGGGAGAGCGAGGGGGTCGGAGCCGCCATCCCGTCGACGGAGCCCCCCGCCGGTCATCCACGGGGCCCCGGCCAGGAGCAGGGAGCCGGCGAACCATCCGGCGTCGAGCAGTTGACCGCTGCTGTACTGCTCGCGCAACAACGGGGAACCGAACAGGAAATCGCACAGCACGGTGAGGGCGAAGGCTCCGATCACCGTGTTGACGGCGGCCCGCTGCGCGGCCGAACGACGGAGGTGCACCACGAGCACCGTGCTGACGAGAACGATGTCCAACAGCGGATAGGCCAGGGCCAGCGCGGAGCGCAGCACGGACTCCCCCGCCGGCGGGGCGAGCCGGGTGATCGCCAGGCTCCAGGAGAGGGTGAACAGGGACCCGGCCACCAACCAGGCGTCCAGCCCCAGACAGAGCCACCCGGCCGGCCGGGAGGGGCGTCGGGCCAGCAGCAGCAGCCCGACCACCGCGCAGGGGGCGAAGAGGAGGAAACACAGGTCCGCCGGCGAGGTGCGGGGCACCGGTTGGTCGAGGACCACCTCGTACCACCCCCACACGCCGTTCCCCAGGGCGATCATCAGTGAGGAGAGCCCGAAGAGCATCCAGGCGTGCCGGGTCCCGCCCGCCCGGGTGCGGGCGTACCACAGGCAGGAGACGCAGGCGGTCAGCGCGGCCAGCGCCAGACCGAAGTCCCCCATCACCAGGGCGAGGCGGGCAGACCCCCAGCCCAGAGCGGCTCCGAGCGCGTATCCGGCGCAGAGCACCACGATGGTGATCCGCAGCCGCGTCGGGGTGAGGAGAGCCGGTGCGAAGCGGACCGGGGGCGGCGCGGGGAGCGCCCGGGAAGTCGGACCGGGTCCGCCGCCCGGCTCCCCCGGCCCCGGGGTCGCCCGGGGGAACGGGAGGGTCATCGCCCCTCCCGCCCCCGGCACGCACGGCTGAGCGGCGGTCGGACCCCGCCGTGCCGACGGAGTCGGATCGATTGCGTGTGGAAGTGGCACATGCGTGTGTCGCCCCCCTGTGGTCCGGGCACCCCTTTTCCCGAAGATACACCAGAACCGTCACGCATCGACATGAGTTCACGACGGAGAGTGACTCCGAGGGGAGGGGG
>NZ_VKHT01000826.1 GCF_014141535.1 Streptomyces alkaliphilus
CCCCGGCTACGGCTACCCGCCGCAGCCGGGGGTGCCCGTGGTGGGCTCCGGCTACATGGCGGTGCTGCGCTACCGCGCGCCGGACGGCTCGGAGCAACGGCTGATCCGTCGCTCGGCGCCGGGCATGCCGCACCCCGAGTGGCAGCTGCTGCACGAGCTGCACGCCCTGGGGGTCCCCGCGAACCAGGCGGTCGAGCTGCACACCGAGCTGCAGTCCTGCGAGCTGCCCGGCGGGTACTGCGCGCGGATGATCCGGGAGACCTGGCCGCAGGTGCGGATCACCCACACCGCTCCCTACGGCACCGACCTCGCCTCCCGCCAGACGGGGGTGCGGCACCTGGTGGAGCACCAGGACGAGCTGGAGCAGTACGCCGACGGTCCACCGCGCACGGCACCGGTGCGCGCGCCGCTGCCGCAACAGCCCACCGCCCCGGCGGTGGGGTTGGACGTGATCGGGCAGGAGCTGGCGCAGGCGTACGGCCCGCAGGGGGTCTTCCACTGGGAGCAGCAGGCGGTGGCCCGCCAGGGCGTGCCGGACATCGTGGCGCAGACCCTGGTCTGGTCGGGGCTGCCGGTGGGGATCGGGCCGTTCTTCTGGGCGCACGCCCAGCCGGGGCGGCCGATCCCGACGCTGGCGGAGCTGGCGCAGGAGCGCGGCGTGGTCCCGGCGATGGACTCGGGTTCGTACCTGGTGCTGGGCAACGACTTCGGCCGACAGCTGTGCGTGCAGTACGGCACCGCGCACGTGGTGGCGGTGCCGTTGGAGGGCGGCCCGGGCGGGCAGCCCGCGCCCGCGCGGTTCGTCAACACCTCGGTGCCGCAGTTCGCGCGGTCGATGGCGATGCTGGGCCGGATGTGGCCGCTGCGGCACGGGCTGACCCCGGAGCAGGCCGGACGCTGGACGACGGACTTCCAGACCCAACTGGCGGCCCTCGACGGGCAGGCCCTGGCCGACCCGGAGAGCTGGTGGTCGGTGTTGTTGGAGCAGATGTGGGACGGGCTGCTGTAGCCCATCGGTGACCCCGGCACCGGGGTCACCGGGCCCACCGACCCGTCCGCGCGGGGCCGGGTGCGGGGCGACCGCCGGAAACCGCCGTCGCCGCGCACCGGCCCCTCGGGTGTCCCCGGGGACGGGGACGCCCCGATGGCACGGGTGTGACGCGGATCCGGGTGTCCGGTCCCCCCGGGAGGGGCATCCTGAGAGGAGGTTTCCGTCTTTTCGCGCGATAAGCGGGTCGGGTGAGGACGGTGTGACGTCGACGAAGGAGGGTCCCGTGAACGCGACCCCGGGGGCGGATTTCGACCGGGTGCGGCGATTCGAGCGCGGCTACCACCCCGAGCAGGTCGACGCGCACCTCACCGAACTGACCGCCGACCGGGACGCCCTCGCCCGCCGTCTGGCCGCCCTCGTCACCGCCGAACGCGAACTGGTCGAGGAGATCTCCCGGGCCGGCGCCGCGAGGGAGGCCGCCGCCGACCTGCCGCCCGACCGGTGGGTCGCCCTCGGTCCCCGCGTGGTCGCGCTGCTCGAGGAGGTCGGGGCACAGGCCGGGGAGGTGAGCGGGGAGGCCGCCGAGGAGAGCCGAGGCGTCGTCGAGCGGGCGGCCGACGAGGCCCGCGCCCTGCGCGAACGCGCCCGGGAGGCCGCCACCGAACGCCGCGCCGAAGCCGAGGAGGAGGCCCGGCGACGTCTGAAGGAGGCCCGCGAGGAGGCCGCCGGGATCGTGGAGGCCGCCCGGGCGGACGCCGAACGGGTTCTGGGCGCCGCCGGGGAGCACCGCGACCGGCTCACCGCCGAGACCGGTCGCGCCGAGGCCGAGCGCCGTGAGCGGGAGAAGCGGGCGGAGGAGGCCCTCACCGCCGAACTCGCCGCCGCCGAGGAGGCCGGCGCCCGCCGGGAGGCGGAGATCCTCGGGTACGCCGAGAACCTGCTGGGGCGGCGTCGCGAGGACCACGCCGCCGCGACCCGGGAGGCACGGGCCCGACAGCGGGAGGCCGAGGAGCGGGCGGCCGGGCTCCTCGCCGAGGCCGAGGGACACCGCCGCCGGATCGAGCGGGAGACCGCCCGTCTGCTGCGCGAACACGAGGAGCGGGCGGAGGCCGTGCGCGAGCATCTTCGGCAGGTCAGACGCGCGTTGGCGGCACTGACCGGCCGCGCCGTCGAGGACACGGAGGAGGCCGGGGACGCCGAGGGCCTCGACGCCCCCGATACCTCCGATACCTCAGGGGATCCGGGGGCCGCCGGCGCCCGGGCCCCCGGGGAGACCGAGGGCCCCGACCGGGACTCCTC
>NZ_VKHT01000827.1 GCF_014141535.1 Streptomyces alkaliphilus
ACGCCGAACAGGCCCTGGTGCTCGGGCATCCCCTGCACCCCACCCCCAAGAGCCGGGAGGGGCTGACGGGGCACGAGGCGGTGGCCTGTTCGCCGGAGTCGCGCGGCTCCTTCCCGCTGCACTGGTTCGCCGTCGATCCCAAGGTCCTCGCCTCCGGATCCTCCCTGGAGGAGGACGGTCGCACCGTGCCGGCGGAGGAGATCGTGCGCCGCCTGGCGGGTCCCCTTCCCGACGCGCCGACCGGCACGATCCCCCTGCCCCTGCACCCCTGGCAGGCCCGGGACCTGCCGAACCGTCCCGCGACCGCCGCCCTGATGGAGGCCGGGTTGCTGCACGACCTGGGCCCGCACGGGGCGCCCTGGTTCCCCACATCCTCGGTGCGCACGGTCTTCCGCGCCGACGCCCCCGTGATGCTCAAGCTCTCCCTCGGGCTGCGGATCACCAACTCCCGTCGGGAGAACCTGCGCAAGGAGATGCTGCGGGGACGCGAGGTGCACCGCCTGTTGGAAGCCGGAGCGGGGGCCCGTTGGCGGGCCGCCACGACGGAGGGCGCCGGGTTCGACGTGCTGCGGGACCCCGCCTGGCTGGGCGTGGACACCCCCGACGGAACGCCGGTCACCGGCCTGGACACCGCCCTGCGGCTCAACCCGTTCGGTTCCGGGCAGGATGTCGCCTGTCTCGCCGGGTTGCTGGCGCCCCGGCCGTGGCCGGAGCGCCCGGCGGGCGAACTGCGTTCCCGCCTGGGGGTGATCCTGGAGGAGGCCGCCGCCCGGACGGGCCGGTCGATCCCCGACACGGCGGCCGAGTGGCTCCGGCGGCACCTGCGGACGGTGGTCGCCCCCGTTCTGTGGCTGGACGCGGTGGTCGGCGTCGCGCTGGAGGCCCACCAGCAGAACACCCTCGTCCGCCTGGACTCCGAGGGCTTCCCCGACGGGGGCTGGTACCGGGACAACCAGGGGTACTACTTCCGCGAGTCCCGCCGCGAGGAGTTGGACCGGCTGCTGCCGGGGATCGGCGTGGAGTCCGACACCTTCGTCACCGACGCGGTGACCGACGAGCGCTTCTCCTACTACCTGGGCATCAACCACGTTCTGGGGCTGGTGGGGGCGATGGGCTCGCAACGCCTGTTGGACGAGGACCGGGCGCTGCGCCTGGTCGCGGACTTCCTGCGCACCCGGGCCCGGCCGGAGGGGGGCCGCCCCGCCTCGACCACCGCGCGGCGGCTGCTGGAGCTGGACCCGCTGCCGTGCAAGGCGAACCTGCTGACCCGGGTGCACGACATGGACGAGTTGGAGGGCCCGGTGGACGGCCAGTCGGTGTATGTGCCGTGGCGCAACCCGCTGGTAGACGCCGGGAGGGGGGAACGGCCGTGACCGACTCCCGCACCACCCCCGCCGCCGGGGACGGCGGACCCGACGAGGCGGACACCCTCGACCTGCCGACGCTCGACATCCACTCCGGGTCCTACCCCGACCCCGTCACGGCCGGCCGCTCGGAGCTCCTGGACGATCCGGTCGACTGGGGGCCGGTCACCACCGGCCCTGGCGTCCTGCACCTGGTGCCGGTGCGCCCCGGGCGGGACCTGGGACTGCTGACGGCCTGGATGAACGACCCCGTGGTGGCCGAGTTCTGGGACCTGGCGGGGCCCGCCGAACGCGTCCTGGACCACCTGCGTCCCCAACTGGAGGGCGACGGCCGCAGCGTGCCCTGCCTCGGGGTGCTCGACGGGGAACCGATGAGCTACTGGGAGATCTACCGCGCGGACCTGGACCCGTTGGCGAGGCATTGCCCGGTCCGCCCGCACGACACCGGGGTGCACCTGCTCATCGGCCCGTCCCGGTACCGGGGGCGGGGGACCGGCACCGCCCTGCTGCGGGGCGTGGCGGAGCTGATCCTGAGGCGACGCCCGAGGTGCTCCCGGGTGGTGGCCGAACCCGACGTGCGCAACGGTCCGTCGGTGGCGGCCTTCCGACGGGCGGGTTTCCGCCTCGACCGGGAGATCCGCCTCCCCGACAAGCTCGCGGCCCTCATGATGCTGGAACGACCGGTGACCGGTGGGGGCGGAACGCCCTGACCGGTGCCGCCAGCCGTCGTCTCCGACTCCGGGCCCCGGCCCGTACCCCTTCCGACACGTCGGCTCGTCGGCCCCGTCGGCCCCGTCGGCCCGACACCGTGCCGGCGGGACCGACGACCATCCGTCCCGTCGTCCGGAACGGACCGGTTTCCCGGCCCGTTCCGGGGAGCCCACACCGTCCTTTTCCGCCGAAGGAGCCCTCTTGCCCCCGGAT
>NZ_VKHT01000828.1 GCF_014141535.1 Streptomyces alkaliphilus
CGCCGGCGCCCCCGCCCCTGGAGGTGCGGGCCGCCGCTCTCACCGATCCCGGGCTGGTCCGCGACCGCAACCAGGACGCCGCGTGCGCCGACCCCCGGGTGATCGCCGTCGCCGACGGCTTCGGTCCCCGGGGCGGTCCGGCCTCCGCCGCCGCGATCGAGGCGCTGCGGCACGCCGGGACCGAGGGCATCCGGGAGGGGGATCTGCTCAACATCCTGCAGGACGCCGTGGACCGGGCCCGGGAGGCTGTGCGGGAGGCCGCCTCCGGTTCCGCACCGCGGGCGATCGGCACCACTCTCACCGCGATGCTGTGGTCCGACACCGGCCCGGCGCTCGTGCACATCGGCGACTCCCGAGCCCATCTGCTGCGGGACGGTGAACTGCGCCTGATCACCCGGGACCACACCGTGGTGCGCGCGATGGTGGAAGAGGGCCGGATCACCGCCGAGGAGGCCGAGTCCCATCCCCAACGGTCCCTGCTGGTGAAGGCGTTGGCCGACGGCGCGGACCCGACTCCCGACCTGCGGCTGCACGAGGCGCGGACCGGTGACCGGTACCTGCTGTGTTCGGACGGTCTGTCCACGGTGGTGCCGGAGGCGGAGCTGTGCCGGGTCCTGAGCGAGGTGCCCGAGCCCAAGGACGCGGTGCGCGAGCTGGCCGACCTCGCCAACGCCGCCGGTGGCCCGGACAACATCGCCTGCGTCGTCGCCGACGTCCGGAAGCCCCGGGCCCGCGCGGCGTGAGACCCCGGGCGGTGGGGCACCGGGCCGCCCCACCGCCCGGGCCCGGGGGCTCCTCGCGGTTTTCCGACCCGGACGGTGGCAGGTGTCCCGTTGTCGCAGGGGAACGGCCGAGCGGGTCGGCCCGGAGTCGCGCGCCCGCCGGGCGGGAGGCGCGGGCCGCCAGGAGTCCCGGCTCCGGAACGAGCGGCGCGGACCACCCGCCCGGGGCCGGGACGGCAGCCGTCAGCGACGCATCAGGGCGAAGACGCCCCAGCCGAGGTGGCTTCGCGCGTACCGGGTGTACCGGATGGGTTCCGTGGACAGCTCGGCCCGCAGTTCGGGGGCGAGTTCGTCGTCCGGGTTTTGGTCCAGCCATCGGCGGATGGCGAGCCACTGGGCGGCCTGGTACCGGTCCCAGCTGTCGGGGTCGGCGAGCATCATCTCGACGAGGTCCCAACCGAGTTCGGCGAAGTGCGCGATGAGGTCCGGCAGCGACCGGAAGTCGCTCTCCTCCCGGGCCCAACACGCCTCGATCGTGGCGCGGTCCCGCGGCCGGCGCAGCCAGTACGGCTCACCGATCAGCAGCACGCCGCCGGGGCGCAGGCTGCGGTCCAACAACTCGATCGTGCCGGCGACCCCGTCGCCGATCCAGGTCGCGCCGAGACAGGCGGCGATGTCCACCGGCTCCTCGGCCACGTGGCCGGCGGCGTCGCCGTGGACGAACTCCACCCGATCGGCGACACCGAGTTCGACCGCCCGGGCCCGGGCTGCGGCGGTGAACTGCGTGCTGATGTCCACGCCGGTGCCGGTGACGCCGTGGTCGCGGGCCCAGGTGCAGAGCATCTCTCCCGACCCGCTCGCCAGGTCGAGGACACGGCTGCCGGGATCGGGGTTCAGCGCGCGGCCGAGAGCCGCGAGCTTGTCATCGGTGATCGGGTTGTGGATGCGGTGTCCGCTCTCGCGGATGGTGAAGACGCGTGGAAGATCCACTGTCGGGTTCCCTCGTGATCCGTGGGGTGGTCGATGGTGTGAGCACACTGCTCGCGCGGGACGACCGGGCGGAGCCGGTCGTCGTGGGGCGGACCGTCATCGAACTCACCTCATCGGGTGCGGGAACCTCGGACCCGCGCGAAGGTAACCGGCCCCGCTCCTGCCGTCCACCGGATTTCCGGCGCGACGGGGCGTCGGTGGTCGCCGCCGGGCCGGTCACGGCAGGAGCACGGTCGGGGGCTGCTTCGGGCACGGCGCGTTGCCCTGGAAGACGGGGTGAGCAGACAACAGGACATGTACCTGGACCCGATCCTCATCGCGTTCACCGTGGTCGGCTGGAGCTTTCTCGTGGTCGCCCTGCTCATGGCGTGCCTGCTGTACATGATCGGGCTGTTCCCGGGCGTCTTCACCCTCGGCGGTCATCTGGCCGGCCGCCGACGCGACAGGGACACCGTGGCGCGGGACGACGCCGAAAGGCCCCTCGGCCTGTCGTCCTTCACCTGGAGGGACGCCACGGCGGACGAGCCGGCCGAACCGGACCGGGAACCCGGACAGCGCCCCCTG
>NZ_VKHT01000829.1 GCF_014141535.1 Streptomyces alkaliphilus
CCCCGCCGTCCCGTGCCGTCTCGTCCGCTGATCGGGCCCTCGACCCCGGCCGGCCGGATCCGCCCGACGCCCCTCCACACCCGTCCGACCCGTTCCGGGCCCACCCGGGGCCGGAACCCACCGGTCGTGAATCACCGCACGTCATCCCGGTCGGGGACCTAATGTGGTGTCACGTTGCCCGTTCAGCGACGGGCGGTCATCCGGCCGGGAGAGGGACCACATGCACGCAGCGCCCCCGGGGCACCCGGTCCCGTCCGGTCGCGACACCGCGCCCCGCTGCCCCGTCCTGCGCGGCGCCCTCCCCCCGTTCGCCGCCGTCCTGCTGCCGCTCGGCGGCGCCGTCGTCCTCGCCGGGGGCGCCCCCCTCCTCCCGCTGGGGGCTCCCGGCATCGGCCTCGCCGTGCTCGCCTGCCTGATCGTGGCCCACCTGATGGCGCTGGGCCCCGGGCGCTGGTGGGGCGGTGCCGGCTCGGGCTCCGCCGTCACCCTGGCGGTCCTCCTGCTCTACGGCTGGACCCCCGCGGTCCTGATCGCCCTCGCCCTGGTCGGCGCGGTGGGCCTCGTGCACCGCGGACGCGCCCGGGAGGCGGTGCTGCACGCCTCCGCCGAGGTCGTCGGCATCAGCGCGGGTGCCCTGCTCCTGGCCGTCGGCGGGGTCCACCCGCGCGGTGACTCACCCTGGCACCCCCACCGGTGGGACCTCGGCGACATCCCGCTGATCGTCGCGGCGGCCTGTGCCCACCTCCTGCTCACCCGGGCGCTGTTGTGGCTGTGCCTCGCCCCCACCGGCGGTCCGAGTCGACTCCTGCGTGCCGCGCTGCTGCGCCAGGGGCTGATCTCCCTCGCCCTGCTCGGCCTCGCCCCCCTGATCGGGGTGGTCCTCGTGCACGCACCGCTGCTCCTGCCGCTCTTCGCCGGCCCGGTGATCGCCCTCGACTCCACCCTGTGGATCGCCCGGGCCCGGGCGCGCGAGCAGATCCTCGATCCGCTGACCGGCCTGCCCAACCGACAGTGGCTGCTGGAGCACATTCGCCGCCTGGTGCGGGAGTCGGAGGAGGCGGGAACCCGGTTCGCCCTCGTCCTGATCGACCTGGACCGTTTCCGCTCGGTCAACGACACCCTGGGGCACTCCACCGGCGATCGGCTGCTGGTACGGGTCGCCGACCGGATCCGCCGCGCCCTGCCCCCCGGGTCGGCGATCGCCCGCCCCGGAGGGGACGAGTTCGCCGTTCTCCTGCCGCGGGTCGAGTCGGTCACCGCCGCCCAGCGGGTGGCCCGCGACCTCACCACCGCGCTCGGGGAGCCGCTGGACCTCAACGGCATCCGCCTGGTGGTCGAGGCCGGCGCGGGTGTCGCGGTCTTCCCCGACCACGCCGGGGACGCGGAGGACCTGCTGCGGCGTGCCGACGTGGCCATGTACACGGCCAAGCAGGACCGGGACGCGGTGCAGGTGTACGACCCGTGCCGGGACGCCAACACCCCCGATCGCCTGGGCCTGCTCGGTGACCTGCGCCGGGCCCTGGAGAACCGGGACATCGCCCTGCACTATCAGCCCAAGGTCGGCTTCGACGGCCGGGTGCGGGGCCTGGAGGCCCTGGTGCGGTGGGACCACCCCGAGCGCGGATCGATCCCGCCGGCCGAGTTCATCGCCATCGCCGAGAGCTCGGGACTGATGCCCCGGCTCACCGAATACGTCCTGGAAACCGCCCTGCACCGGGTGGCGCGGTGGCGAGAGGAGGGCATCATGGTCCCGGTGGCCGTCAACGTCTCGCCCCGTGAGGTCTACGCCCCGGGTTTCGCCGGCTCCGTCGCCGCCCGCCTGGCCCGTCACGGCGTCCCGGCCGGCTCCCTGCAACTGGAGATCACCGAGAACGTCATGCTCGAGGATCCCGAGCAGGCCGCCCACACCCTCGCCGGACTCACCGTCCACGGGGTGCGGATGTCCCTGGACGACTTCGGCACCGGCTACTCCTCCCTGGTCCACCTGCGTCGGTTGCCGCTCAGCGAGCTGAAGATCGACCGTTCCTTCGTCTCCTCCCTGGCGGTGGACACCGAGGACGCCGAGATCGTGCGCTGCACCGTCGAGTTGGCCCATTCCCTGGGCCTGGTGGTCGTCGCCGAGGGGGTGGAGGACCGGGAGACCTGGGAACGCCTCCGAGAGTTGGGGTGTGACGCCGTTCAGGGGTGGCTGGTCTCCCGCGCCATGCCGGCGGAGGAGACCACGGCGTGGCTGCGCGCCCGGGCCCACACCCACGCCCTCACCGGGGAGCCC
>NZ_VKHT01000083.1 GCF_014141535.1 Streptomyces alkaliphilus
CACGCGGAACGACCCGCGGACGTCGCCCGGGCCGCCTCCGGGACGGTGGGCACCGCGCCGTCCGCGGGTCGTTCCGCGTGTCCCGTCTCCTCCCGTGCTCATCCCCGGTGCCCCGTCGTGCGGCGGGGCCGTCCTCCACAAGGAGCAGTCATGGAACGGCGTCATCTCCTGCGCGGCGCGGTCGTCGGCGCGGGCGCGGTGGCCTTCGGGTTCACCATGACCCGCGAGTCCTTCGGCTACCCCGCCCGAACCGGACCGAGCCCCTACGGCGCGCTGCGGGCCGCCGACGCCAACGGCATCCAACTGCCGCAGGGATTCACCAGCCGGATCGTCGCCCGCTCCTCCCAACTCGTCGCGGGCACCTCCCACCGCTGGCACGGTGCCCCCGACGGCGGCGCCTGCTTCGCCGACGGCAGCGGTTGGATCTACGTCTCCAACGCCGAACTCTCCAACGGGGCGGGCGGTGTGGGCGCGATCCGCTTCAACGCCAACGGCGGCATCACCGGTGCCTACTCCATCCTCTCGGGCACCAACCGCAACTGCGCGGGCGGCGAAACCCCGTGGAACACCTGGCTCTCCTGTGAGGAGGTGAGCCGCGGCTACGTCTACGAGACCGACCCGCGCGGGGTGAACGCCGCCGTCCGGCGTCCCGCGATGGGCCGCTTCAACCACGAGGCGGCCGCCTGCGACCCCGACCGGCGGGTCATCTACCTCACCGAGGACGAGTCCACCGGCGGTTTCTACCGTTTCATCCCCACCACCTGGGGCAACCTCTCCTCCGGCACCCTGCAGATCCTCACCCAGAACGGCGGCTCGTTGAGCTGGGTCACCGTCCCCGACCCCTCCGCCTCCTCCACCTCCACCCGCAACCAGGTGCCCAACACGCGCCGTTTCAACGGTGGTGAGGGTTGCTACTACCGCGGCAACATCTGCTTCTTCACCACCAAGGGGGACAACCGGGTGTGGGCGTACAACGCCGCCGCCAACACCCTGGAGATCGTCTACGACGACGACCTGACCGCCAACCCGCCGCTGACCGGTGTGGACAACATCACCGGCACGCCCGTCGGTGACCTCTACGTCGCCGAGGACGGCGGCAACATGGAGATCTGCATCATCACCCCCGACGACGTGGTCGCGCCCTTCCTGCGGATCACCGGGCAGAACTCCTCGGAGATCTGCGGCCCCGCCTTCAATCCCGCGGGCAACCGCCTGTACTTCTCCTCCCAGCGCGGCACCAGCGGCTCCAGCAGCGGGGGCATCACCTACGAGGTGACCGGCCCCTTCCGGACCTCCCGCTGATCCCGATCCCGGCACCCGCCGCGCGCCTCCGGGCGGGGCGGGTGCCGGGAAGTGGCGTGAGGGGGACACGCTCCGTGCGACGGTCGGACGCGCGTGCGCAACGCCCCGGAAACGGTGTGGTGGAATGCTCCCGTGGCCCGGCGGTTTCCGTACCCCGGGAGCGGGCGGCCTGACCGGCGAGGATTGGGTGGAGATGGACAAGCAGCAGGAATTCGTGCTCCGCACCCTGGAAGAGCGCGACATCCGGTTCGTCCGGTTGTGGTTCACCGACGTGCTGGGCTTCCTGAAGTCGGTGGCCGTCGCCCCCGCCGAGCTGGAACAGGCGTTCGAGGAGGGCATCGGCTTCGACGGCTCCGCGATCGAGGGCTTCGCCCGGGTCCACGAGTCGGACATGATCGCCAAACCCGCCCCCGGTACCTTCCAGATTCTCCCCTGGCGGGCGGAGGCCCCCGGCACGGCCCGGATGTTCTGCGACATCCTCATGCCGGACGGCTCGCCGTCCTACGCCGACCCCCGGTACGTGCTCAAGCGCATCCTCGCCCGCACCTCCGACCTCGGTTTCACCTTCTACACCCATCCCGAGATCGAGTTCTTCCTGCTCAAGGAGAAGCCCACCGACGGCCGGGCCCCGGTGCCCGCCGACTCCTCCGGCTACTTCGACCACACCCCGCAGCACGTGGGCATGGACTTCCGCCGACAGGCCATCACCATGCTGGAATCCATGGGCATCTCGGTGGAGTTCTCCCACCACGAGGGCGCTCCCGGCCAGCAGGAGATCGACCTGCGCTACGCCGACGCGCTGACCACGGCCGACAACATCATGACCTTCCGGCTGGTGATGAAGCAGGTCGCGCTCGAGCAGGGCGTGCAGGCCACCTTCATGCCCAAGCCGTTCTCCGAGTACCCCGGCTCGGGCATGCACACCCACCTCTCGCTCTTCGAGGGCGACCGCAACGCCTTCCACGAGACCGGTGCCGAGTACCAGCTATCGAAGGTGGGCCGCTCCTTCATCGCGGGGCTGCTCCGGCACGCGGCCGAGATCTCCGCGGTCACCAACCAGTGGGTCAACTCCTACAAGCGGATCTGGGGCGGGGCCAACCGCCCGGCCGGTGCGGGTGGCGAGGCCCCCTCCTACATCTGCTGGGGCCACAACAACCGCTCCGCGCTCATCCGGGTGCCGATGTACAAGCCCGGCAAGACCGGTTCCACCCGGGTCGAGGTCCGTTCCCTGGACTCCGGCGCCAATCCCTACCTGGCCTACGCGGTGCTGCTCGCCGCCGGTCTCCAGGGCATCGAGAAGGGGTACGAGCTGCCGCACGGCGCCGAGGACGACGTGTGGGCCCTCTCCGACGCCGAGCGCCGCGCGATGGGCATCGACCCGCTGCCGCAGAACCTCGGCGAGGCCATCGAGCTGATGCAGCGCAGCGAACTGGTCGCCGAGACCCTGGGCGAACACGTCTTCGACTTCTTCCTGCGGAACAAGAAGCAGGAGTGGGAGGAGTACCGCTCCGAGGTCACCCCCTTCGAGCTGCGCAAGAACCTCCCGGCGCTGTGACCGGTGCCCCGCCGGGGCACCGGCGGGGCACCGGTCACGGGGCGGGCGGGGCCGGTCGGGGAGGAGCCGGGAAACCGGGCGAAAAACCGGGCGAGGGGGCACCACGCGCCGTCGCCCCGACGGCGCGGGCACCACGGGCACACACGCCACGCAACCAAGGAGTACCACCGTGTCGCAGGGCGGGCGACGGGACAGCCGGTTCGGGCAATTGCTGCGTCGGGGGTTCACCGACCCCGGTGGCGCCGTACGGCTCCTGGACACCATCGAACCCCGGACCATCGGGGGCGGGGACACCGTCCTGCTCGACGCGCTGGGCGCCACCGCCGACCCCGACCTGGCACTCCGCTCGCTGGCGCGCATCGTGGAGGCCCAACCGCCGGAGCGCCGGGCGGTCCTGGTGGACACCGTGCTGTCCGCCAAGCCCCTGCGGGATCGACTGCTCGCAGTCCTGGGCGCGTCCGAGGCGCTCGGTGAGCACCTGGCCCGGCACCCCTCCGAATGGGAGGCCCTGGTGGCCTTCCGGACCGCGGCCGAGCTGCACCCCGGCATCACCGACTTCGAAACCGACCTGGCCGGTGCCCGGGACGCCGACGGCCTGCGCCTGGCCTACCGACGGGCCCTGCTGCTCATCGCCGCCCGGGACATGAGCGGGACCCACGGCTTCGCGGAGGCCGCCGCCGAACTGGCCGACCTGGCCGGCGCCACCCTGCGGGTCGCCCTGCGGATCGCGGGGGAGGAGACCCCCGAGGACGCGGAACGGTGTCGGCTGGCCGTCATCGGCATGGGCAAGTGCGGGGGTCGCGAGCTGAACTACGTCTCCGACGTGGACGTGATCTTCGTCGCCGAGCCACCCGAGGACGTGGAGGAGCACGTCGCCCTGCAGGCCGCGACCCGACTGGCCGGACGGATGATGCGGCTGTGTTCGGACACCACCGCCGAGGGCACCATCTGGCCGGTTGATCCGAACCTCCGCCCCGAGGGGCGCAACGGCCCGCTGGTGCGCACCCTCAACAGCCACCTGGCGTACTACCGGCGTTGGGCGAAGACCTGGGAGTTCCAGGCCCTGCTCAAGGCCCGCCCCGTCGCCGGGGACAGCGAGCTGGGCGTCGCCTACCACGAGGCGATCGCCCCGATGGTCTGGGAGGCCGCCGCCCGCGAGAACTTCGTCCCCGACGTGCAGCGGATGCGCCGCCGGGTGGAGGAGTCCGTCCCCGCGGGGCAGCTGGAACGGGAACTGAAACTGGGACCGGGCGGGCTGCGGGACGTGGAGTTCGCCGTCCAACTCCTGCAACTGGTCCACGGTCGCAACGACCCCGCCCTGCGCAGCCCCACCACCCTGGACGCCCTGGCCGCGCTCGCGGCGGGCGGGTACGTCGGGCGCCGTGACGCGGCGGACCTGGACGCCTCCTACCGCTTCCTGCGCACCGTCGAGCACCGCATCCAGCTCTTCCGCCTGCGCCGCACCCACCTGATGCCCGAGGAGGAGAGCGAGCTGCGCCGCCTGGGCCGCTCGCTCACCCTGACCCGCGACCCGGTCACCGAACTGCACACCGTCTGGCGTCGGCACGCCGCGGTGGTCCGCCGGCTGCACGAGAAGCTGTTCTACCGCCCCCTGCTGGACGCGGTGGCCCGTCTGGAGGCCGGTGCCGCCCGGCTCGGTCCCGAGGCGGCGGGGGAGCGCCTGATCGCCCTCGGCTACGCCGATCCCGGCGCGGCCCTGCGCCACCTGCGGGCCCTCGCCTCCGGCGTGAGCCGCAAGGCCGCCATCCAACGCACCCTGTTGCCGGTCCTGCTGGACCGTTTCGCCGACGCCGCCGACCCCGACTCCGGCCTGCTCAACTTCCGCAAGGTCTCCGATGCCCTCGGCGACACCCCCTGGTACCTGCGACTGCTGCGGGACGAGGGCACCGCGGCGGAGAACCTCGCCCGGGTGCTCTCCGCGGGCCGTTTCGCGCCCGACCTGCTGCTGCGCGCCCCTGAGGCGGTGGCGCTGCTCGGCGGCGGGGAGAGCCTGGCGCCGCGCGGTCGGGAGAGCCTGGAGCAGGAGGTGATGGCGGCCGTCGGTCGGCACCCCGACCCCGGGGGCGCGGTCACCGCCGTGCGCGGGGTGCGCCGGCGCGAGTTGTTCCGTACCGCGGCGGCCGACGTCATCGAGGCCTACGCCGCCGCTCCCCCCGTGGCCCGCGAGGAGGAGACCGGCCCCGTCGATTCCGACCGGCCGGGAGCCGCCCCCTCCCCGTCGGGGTCCATCGCGGGGGGGTCGGCGACACCGGAGCCGGGCGGCCCGGGGGACGCCCCCTCCGTCCCCGGCACGGTGGACCCCGAGCGCTTCGACCGGATCGGCCGGGCACTGGCCGACATCACCGCCGTGACCGTCTCCGGGGCCCTGCGCGCGGCGGTACGGGCCCACAGCGGGAACGCGGAACCACCGGTGCGCCTGGCCGTCATCGGCATGGGCCGGTTCGGCGGCGGAGAGGCCGCCTACGGATCCGACGCGGACGTGATCTTCGTGCACGAGGCCCGGGAGGGCGCGTCGGAGGAGGAGGCCGGGAAGGCTGCCTTCGCCATCGTCAACGAGATGCGCCGACTGCTCCAGATCCCGGCCACGGACCCACCCCTGCTCGTCGACGCCGACCTGCGGCCCGAGGGACGCACCGGGCCCCTGGTCCGCTCCCTCTCCTCCTACGCGGCGTACTACCGACGCTGGTCCGTGGCCTGGGAGAGCCAGGCCCTGCTGCGGGCCATCCCGGTGGCCGGGGACGTCGACCTCGGGCGTCGCTTCGTGGAACTGATCGACCCGTTGCGCTATCCGCAGGGCGGTCCCGACGCGGACGCGATCCGCGAGATCCGCCGACTGAAGGCGCGGATGGAGGCCGAGCGACTGCCGCGCGGCGCCGACCCCACGCTGCACGCCAAGCTCGGCCGGGGCGGGCTGTCGGACGTCGAGTGGACGGTGCAGTTGCTGCAACTGCGGCACGCCGCCCGGGTACCGGAGTTGCGGACCCCCTCCACCAGGCCGGCGCTGGGCGCCGCCCACCGGGCGGGGCTGCTGACCGACGAGGAGGCCGGGGTCCTCCAGGAGGCGTGGCTGCTGGCGGGCCGGGTGCGCAACGCCGTCATGCTGGTGCGCGGCCGGCCGGGCGACACCTTCCCCAACGAGAGTCGGGAGATGGGCGCGGTCGCCCGCTACCTGGGCTATCCGCCGGGCCACGCCGGTGAGCTCCTGGACGACTACCGGCGCACCACCCGGCGGGCCCGGGTGGTGGTGGAGGACCTCTTCTACGGCGGTTGACCTCCACGGCGGTCGACCCGGGGTGAATGGTTCAGGCCGTCGGCGGGCGCGGCGTCGGGGGTGGACCGACCTCCAGGAGCAGACGGGGGCGCGCCCCGGACGCGTGGTCCCGGCTCTCGCTCCGGTGGGGACCGGGACGGTCGTGGTGGTCGGTTTCCGCCGCCCCCGACCCGGGGGCCGTCGGGCTCCCGCCCCGATCCCGGGCATCCGCGGCGGCCGCCGGGTTTCCGGCGGTCCCGGTCCTCCCGGTGGCATCGCCCGGGCCCCGGGTGCCGTCGGGCGTGTCGCCCCCCACGTGTGTGGGGGTGTCCTCCCCCACGGGACGGCGCGGCAGCCGGTAGCACAGGCGCCCGAACCACAGCCCGGAGACCAGGAAACCGAAGCCCAGACAGATCACCCCGCCCACCGCGTCCAGCCAGAAGTGGTTGGCGGTGGCCACGATCACGAAGAGCGTCGCCGGCGGGTACAGGGCACCCAACACCCGCACCCATCGCCGCCGGGCCAACATCACCAGCGTGATCCCGCACCACACCGACCAGCCGATGTGCATCGAGGGCATCGCCGCGTACTGGTTGGAGACGGTCTGCATGCTCTCCGAGGAGAGCGAACCCCAGGTGTTGTGCACCAGCCCGGTGTCGATGAAGTCCACCCCCTCCATCAGCCGCGGCGGCGCGAGCGGGAAGAGGTAGTAGCCGAGCAGGGCCACACCGGTGGTGGCGAACAGCACCAGGCGGGTCGCCCCGTAGCGTCCCGGGTGCCGGCGGAACAACCAGACCAGCACGCCGATGGTCACGAGGAAGTGCAAGGTGGCGTAGAAGTAGTTCACGCCGGTGATCAGCCAGGTGATCTCGTTGACCGCGTGGTTCACGGCGTGCTCGAAGGCCAGCCCCATGGATCGCTGGATGTCCCAGATCAGCTCGGCGTTCCGCTGGGCCACGACCTCCTGGTCGGGGACCGCGTTGCGGATCATCGAGTAGACCGAGTAGCTCACCGCGATGAGCAACAGCTCGAACCACAGGCGGGGCCGTCGCGGGACGCGCAGGCGGGCGAACGGCCGACCACCTCCCGCCGGGTGCTCACCGGGCCCGTCGCCCACGACCTCCCTGTTCACCCGCTGGTCTTCCTTCGCGCCGACGACTCCGACAACCGTTTCCCCCATGGGGCCTCAGTCTGCCAGAGCCGGGCGAACCGTCGATCATCCCCGGGAACGGTCTTCGCCGGGTTCCGTCCTCCCCGCGACGGAGACGCCCCCCGGGGCGGCGGCGGTGGAACCCCTGACCACCAGCTCGGGGAGGAAGACGTACTCGCTGTGCGGGGCGGGGGTGCCGCCGATCTCCTCCAACAGCGCCCGCACCGCCGCCTGACCCATCGCGGGAACCGGCTGGCGGATGGTGGTCAGCGGCGGATCGGTGAAGGCGATGAGCGGCGAGTCGTCGAAGCCGATCACCGAGACGTCCCGGGGCACGGTGAGTCCGCGTCCGCGCGCGGCCCGGATGGCGCCCAGGGCCATCATGTCGCTGGCGCAGATCACCGCCGTGCACCCGCGGTCCAACAACGCCGAGGTGGCCGCCTGGCCGCCCTCCAGGGTGTAGAGGGAGTGCCGGACGAATTCTCCGCTCTCCTCCGCCTCCAGCCCCAGTTCGTCGGCCATGGCGCGGAGGAAGCCCTCGATCTTGCGCCGCACCGGCACGAACCGGGCGGGGCCCAGCGCGAGGCCGATGCGCCGGTGGCCCAGGGAGGCGAGGTGCGCGACCGCCAGGCCCATCGCGGCCCGGTCGTCGGGGGAGACGAAGGGGGCGCGGACCTTGGGGGAGAACCCGTTGACGAGCACGAACGGCACGCCGTGGCCGCGCAGGCGCTCGTAGCGCTCCATGTCGGCGGTGGTGTCGGCGTGCAGGCCGGAGACGAAGATGATCCCCGACACGCCGCGTTCCACGAGCATGCCGGTGAGTTCGTCCTCGGTGGAGCCGCCCGGGGTCTGGGTGGCCAGCACCGGGGTGTAGCCCTGCCGGGTCAACGCCTGGGCGATGACCTGGGCGAAGGCCGGGAATATGGGGTTCTCCAGCTCGGGGATGATCAGGCCCACCAGCCCCGCGCTGCGTTGCCGCAGTCGGGCCGGTCGCTCGTAGCCGAGCAGGTCGAGCGCGGCCAGCACGGCTTCGCGGGTGCCTGCGGCCACCCCCGGTTTGCCGTTCAGGACTCGGCTGACCGTGGCCTCGCTGACCCCCGCCTGGGCTGCGATGTCGGCAAGCCGTGCGGTCACGAAATCGGACTGTACCGGTCACCGGGGGCGCTGCCCACCGCACGGTGGTGATTCTTCGGAAATCATCCGGAATGTGCCCGCCGTCGGGCGTGTCCCGATCGGGAGGTGCCCGATCGGGAGGTGCCCGATCGGGAGGTGCCCGATCGGGAGGTGCCCGATCGGGAGGTGCCCGACGGCGGACGGCGACGAGCCCGGGCCCCGGGTGAGGGGGTCACCCGCCGTCGGTGCCCCCGGTGGCCACGGTGTGGTCGGTCAGCAACTCCTCGTGCCAGGTCCGGGCGGTGACCGCCAGGGCGTCGGCCGGAGTGGTCTCCCCGAACAGCACTCCCGTGTACGCCTCCTCCAGGTCGCCGAACATCCGGGACCCCTCCGGCAGCGGGATGCGCGGCACCGCCTTGGTGTGGGCGAAGTAGAAGGAGTTGCGCACCGGGTCGGCCAACACCGCGTCGGTGTAGGCGGCCTTGCGGGTCGGCAGCAGTCCCAGTTCCACCGCGGCCTTCTCCTGCTGTTCGGCGGCTGTCATGAAGGACACGAACAGGTGGGCGGCGTCCGGGCTCCGGGTGCCGGCCGAGACCACCAGATTGTGGCCGCCGGTGGGAGAACCCGCGGTCCCGCCGCTGCCGGCGGGCACCGGCGCGATGCCGAGGTTGGTGCCGTCGGCGAACACCGAGGAGTCGAGCAGGTCCGCCACGGCCCAGGGGCCGTTGAGCATCATGGCGGCCTCGCCCCGCTTGAAGGCCCCCTGCATGGCCCCGTACGCGTCCTCCTCGGGCGGAACCGGCGCGGCGCCGGACTCCACCAGGGATGCGGCGGCGGAGAGGCCGCGCACGGCGGCGGGGCCCGCCACCGTGATGGTGCGGGTCCCCGGGTCGATCAGGTCGGTGTCCTCCCCGTAGAGGAAGGGCAGCGCGAAGTACCCGTCGGTGTTGAGCACGATCCCCTCGGCGTCGGTGGCCCCGGCGACCGCCAGGCCGTACTCCTCCACCTCCGACCAGTAACGGGGCGGCCGGGTGAGGCCCGCCCGCTCGAAGAGTTCCTTGTTGTACATCAGCGCCAGGGTGTCGGTGACCTGCGGGACCCCGTACACCGCGTCGTCGAACACGACGCTCTCCACGACGGTCTCCAGGAATTCCCCCGGGGCCGGTTCGGCGGGGGTGCCGGCCAGGTCGGCCAGCAGGTTGCCCGCGACCATGTTCGCCGTCCACCCCACGTCCGCCCGCAGCACGTCGGGGGCGGAGCCGGTCCCGACCGCCTCCAGATACCGCTGCTCGGCCTCGAAGAACGGCACGTTGACGTAGTCGACGTCGATGCCGGGGTGCTCCCGTTCGAAGGCGGCCACCAACTGGTTGAACAGTGGGGCCTCGGTCTCGTTGGAGGTGTCCCAGAAGGTGATGGAGCCGGTGACGGGCTCCGCCTCCGCGCCGCTGTCCCCGCCTCCACAGGCCGCGAGGGGAAGCAGTACGACGGTCACCGCCAGGAGCGCCGCCCCCGGCGGAATGCCCCGGGACCGCCGGCC
>NZ_VKHT01000830.1 GCF_014141535.1 Streptomyces alkaliphilus
GTCCCGGAGGTCGCCCCGGTGATCGCCGAGCGGCTGGTCACCGCGCTGCGCGCCGAACTGCGCGAGGGGGGCCTGACCGGCTCCTTCCTCGTCCGCGACCTGGACACCGGTGAGGAGGTGGGCATCGACCCCGACCTCGAACTCCCCACCGCCTCCCTGGTCAAGGTGCCCCTGGCGCTCGCCACGGTGGAGCGGATCCGGCGCGGCGAGCTCGACGGCGCCGAGCCGATCACCATCGCGCCCGGCGCGGCTCCGGGCGGTACGCCCGGACCCACCGGCACCGGCCGCTTCCGTCGGCCCGCCCGCGTCGCCGTCGACGACCTCGTCCACCTCGCCGTGGCGATCAGCGACAACGGCGCCGCCGACGCCCTGTTCGCCCTCACCCCGCCCGGGCGGGTCACCGGACTGCTGCGCGAACACGGCCTGCGCGGCATCACCGTCCGCCACACCATCGGGGAGTTGAGCGACACCCCCGCCGAACGTCTCCCCGACGCCGAACTCCACCTCGCCCACGCCCTCGCCATCGACGCCGGCACCCGGGGGCGCGGTCACCTCGTCCCCCAACTCGACGTCAGCCGCGCCAACAGCGGCACCGCCCGCGCCTTCGTCGACCTGCTGGAGGCGTTGTGGGTGGTGCCGACGGACGGGTCGGGGATCCACCCGGAGACCGCCGCCCGGGTGCGCGAGGCGATGGGGGACAACCTGCTGCGCCACCGTCTGGCCCCGGACCTGGTCTCCGACTCCGCCCGTTGGTCCTCCAAGACCGGCACCCTGTTGAACCTCCGTCACGAGGTCGGGGTGGTCGAGCACGCCGACGGCGGACGCTTCGCCGTCGCGGCCCTCACCGAGTCGCGGGTGCCGGCCGCGGTCCAGCCCGACGCCGAGGCGCTGATGGGCCGTGTCGCCCGTACCCTCCGGGACCACCTGCGCGGGCGCTGAGATCGCGGTGCCGGCCCGGACCGGACGGGACTGTTAGTCTCCAGCGCATCGGGTGGCTGCGGGAGGCAGGCGGATGACGGAGCGGGGCGGCGGACCGGAGCGACCGGATGCGCCCTTCACGGTGGTGGACCTGTTCTCCGGCGGCGGGGGCATGAGCTACGGCTTCCACGCCCAGCCGGACTTCGCCCTGCTCGGCGCCGCCGACGCGCAGTTGGGCAAGCCGAGCAGCCCGCCCGGCGCGTTGGCCTGCAACGCCACCTACACCGCCAACATGGGCCTGCGGCCGGTGGAGGTGGACCTCGGCGAGGTCGAACCCGACGAGTTGACGGCCCTGATGGGCGTCACCGGACCGGTGGACGTGCTCTCCGCCTGTCCGCCGTGCACGGGCTTCTCCCGCACCAACGCCCGCAACCACCTCGCCGACGACCGTCGCAACAGTCTGGTGCGCCGCACCATCGTGCACGTGGACGCGCTGCGCCCCCGGGTGCTGGTGATGGAGAACGCCCGCGAGTTGTTGCAGGGCCGTTGGAGCCACCACTTCGCGATGCTCCGCGCCGATCTGGAGGCGCGCGGTTACACCGTGCACGCCGAGCGGCACTTCCTCACCGACTTCGGTCTGCCGCAGATCCGCGAGCGCGCCCTGGTGATCGCGGTCGCCGACGGCTTGGTGTCGCGCACCCTGCGGGACGCCTGGGCCGGGCGTTCCCTCGCGCCGGAGGCGATCACCGTCCGCCGCGCGATCGGCGGCCTGCCGCCGTTGCCGGCGGGCGTCGCGCACCCCGAGGACCCCTCGCACGCCTCGCCCGGCTTCCACTCCGCCGAGACCGAGCGCCGGGTGCGGGCCATCCCGCACGACGGCGGCTCCTGGCGGGAGTTGCTGGTCCTGCCCGACGGTGAGCGGTACCTGACCCCCAGCATGGCGCGATCGGCCCGCAGGGGGGACTTCGGCAGCTTCCCCGACGTGTACGGACGGATGGCCTGGGACCGACCGGCCCCCACCGTCAAGCGCGAGTGCGCCCACGTCGGCAACGGTCGGTACGCCCACCCGGTGCAGGACCGGCTGTGCACGGTACGGGAGTTGGGCATCCTCAACGGCTTCCCGCGCGGTTACCGCTTCGAGGGCGCGCTGGCCAACCGCTACCGCCACATCGGGGACGCGGTGCCACCGCTGATCGCCTACCAACTCGCGGCGGTCTGCCGGTGGATCCTCACCGGCCGCCGGCCGACGGTGGAGGAACTGGTGCTGCCCGGCACCCACCTGCGGGCGGAGGACATCCACGAGGAGTCGGCCGTCGTGCCATCCCCCGGGCCCGCCCTGGTCGCCGC
>NZ_VKHT01000831.1 GCF_014141535.1 Streptomyces alkaliphilus
GGGTGCCGCGCTCGGTGTTGAACCGGGCGACGAGGTCGTCCGGTGGGAGGCCGACGGCCCGGGCCAGGGCGCGCAGGTGCCCGCGCGCGTAGACGTCGCCACCGCAGCGGGAGAAGTCGTCCTGCTCGATGGCCTGGATGATGGGCGCCCGAACCCGGGTGGTGGCGCTGATCTCCTCCACCGTCAAACCGGCGTCGAGGCGCGCCTTTCGGAGTGTGCGGCCGACGGAGGGGCGGTCCTCGGCCGAAGCGTTGCCTTGGGACACGGGAGCGCCTTTCGAGCGTGAAAACCGTGTGCTGTGGGAGTCAAGTCTAGGGCTCCGAAAGGACACAGGGGCCGGTTGGCCCCGCCTCTTCCGGCCGCGGTCGGACACCGTTCGCCGATCGTTATCGAACGCGATCACGGGGGATGACCCGGATGTCGCCGCCCGCGGCGACGAGAAGGGCGCCCCCGCCCGTCACTCAGCGGTCTCCCCACGAATGCGAGCCAGTACACCATCGAATTCGTCGGGTTTGACCAGCACATCCCTGGCCTTGGAACCCTCGCTGGGCCCCACCACGCCGCGGGACTCCATCAGGTCCATCAGCCGGCCCGCCTTGGCGAAACCCACCCGCAGCTTGCGCTGCAACATCGACGTGGAGCCGAACTGCGTGGAGACCACGAGCTCCGCGGCCTGGCACAGCAGGTCCAGGTCGTCGCCGATCTCCTCGTCGATCTCCCGCTTCCTGCCCTGACCGGCCATCACGTCGTCCCGGAACACCGGCTCCATCTGCTTCTTGCAGTGGGCGACGACCGCCGCGACCTCCTTCTCGGAGATGAACGCCCCCTGCATGCGAACCGGCTTGTTCGCGCCCATGGGCAGGAAGAGCCCGTCGCCCTTGCCGATCAGCTTCTCCGCCCCCGGCTGGTCCAGGATGACCCGGCTGTCGGCCAGGGAGGAGGTGGCGAACGCCAACCGGGAGGGCACGTTGGCCTTGATCAGACCGGTGACCACATCCACGCTCGGCCGCTGGGTGGCCAGCACCAGATGGATGCCGGCGGCCCTGGCGAGTTGGGTGATGCGGACGATGGCGTCCTCCACGTCGCGTGGCGCGACCATCATCAGGTCGGCCAACTCGTCGACGATCACCAGCAGGTAGGGGTAGGGCGTCGGCTCCCGGTCCACGCCGTGCGGGGCCTCGACCTCCCCGGCGCGGACGGCGGCGTTGAAGTCGTCGATGTGCCGGAAACCGTAGGCTGCCAGGTCGTCGTAGCGCAGGTCCATCTCGCGCACGACCCACTGCAGGGCCTCGGCCGCCTTCTTGGGGTTGGTGATGATCGGCGTGATGAGGTGCGGGATGCCCTCGTAGGCCGTCAGCTCCACCCGCTTGGGGTCCACGAGCACCAGCCGTACGTCCTCGGGCGTGGACCGCATCATCACCGAGGTGATCAGGCAGTTGATGTTCGAGGACTTGCCGGAGCCGGTGGCGCCGGCCACCAGGACGTGCGGCATCGCCGCCAGGTTGGCGGTCACGTAACCGCCCTCCACGTCCTTGCCCAGCCCCACCAGCAGCGGGTGGTCCTCCTCGGCCGCGGCGGCCGTGCGCAGCACGTCGCCGAGGTTGACCATCTCCCGGTCACTGTTGGGGATCTCGATGCCCACGGCGGACTTGCCGGGGATCGGGCTGATGATGCGGACGTCGGGGCTGGCCACCGCGTAGGCGATGTTCTTGGTCAGAGCGGTGATCTTCTCCACCTTCACCGCCGGCCCCAGTTCCACCTCGTACCGGGTGACGGTGGGGCCGCGGGTGAACCCGGTCACCCGGGCATCCACCTTGAACTCGGAGAAGACGGTGCTCAGCGACTCCACCACGGCGTCATTGGCGGGGCTGCGGGTGCGCCCCGGACCACCACGGGTCAGCAGGTCCAGCGGGGGCAACGAGTACGTGATGTCGCCGGAGAGCTGCAATTGCTCGGCGCGGGGCGGCAGCGGTCCCGTCGGCTCCGGTGTGCGCTTGGTCAGGTCGGGCACCGCGCCACTCGCGGTCCCGGCCGGTGGGGCGGCGGGCGCGGCGAGGGCCGCCCCCACCTCCGGTGCCGGGGGCTCGACGCGCGCGCCGGCCGGGTCACCGCGACGCATGGAGACCCGACTGCTGATGTCGGCCACCACGGGTGAGGGCTGCACACCGTGCAGCACCGCTCCGTCGAGGGCCGCGGCGGTGGCGGCGGCGCTGTCGATCGCCTCGTCCTCGCCCTCCGCCCGGGGACGCCTGCGACGCCCGCCC
>NZ_VKHT01000832.1 GCF_014141535.1 Streptomyces alkaliphilus
CTTCCGGTCCGTTCCCCGGGGGTGGGCAAGGTTTCCCCCGAAGATTTCCCGGTGAATTAATTTTCGTTATCCGCCCTTTTCGTGTTCTCGGAAGAGGCGATTCGCGATCCCTTCATCCGGTCACGGTATTTCGTAAAGGGATTCGGTCGATCGGTGGTGAGCGGTGCGAATCCGGTGCTCTTTCCGCCCGGGGGCGGGAGTGCCGGATCTCCGGGGGAAGCCGCAACTCCTCCGCGGCCGTGCGTCGTTGCTGGTGGGCCCGACACCCCCTCCGGCGTTCGGGTGTCCTCGGGCCCCGTCCCCCGCTCTCCCGCCCGGGGAATCCCCCGGGCGGCATTCCCGTCAGTGGCGGAAACCGTGAGGTGGGCTTGCGCGCCGCATTCCCGTCATGACAACGTGCCCTTGTCGGGATGCGACGCCCGGGCCGGATGCCCCGGTGGTTCGGTACCGCCCGGTGTCGCGCGTCCGTTGCGGGCGTTCGTCCCCCGAGGGTGCCGGGTGGCCAGTGATGTGTCGGAGGATTTCGATGACCGATACCGAATCCATCATCGGTCGTCGGGACCGTCTCCCCGGTCACCGGAACGAATCCGGGTGGGACATCACCGCATCCGCCGGGGACATCGAGCGGTGGCGTGACGAGGCCGGACGCACGGTGCGGTGGAGGGGCGGGGACGCCGACGCCGTATCGGTGATCCGGCTGGGAGTCTCCGAACTCCTCTCCAACGTGGTCAAGCACGCGGGGGATCCGCGGTGCCGGTTGGAGTTGCACCACGTCGGACCGACGGTCCGGGTGCGGCTGTTCGACCACTGCGCGCGGGTGCCGATGGTCACCGTCCCGGACTGGGACGCCGAGGGTGGGCGGGGCCTGTGGCTGCTGCGCGAGATGACCGGGGCCCTCGGCTGCACCCGGGTACCCGGTGGTAAGTGGGTGTGGTTCGCGGTGCCGTTGGGGTCCGACGGGAGCTGATCACCGTCGGCGGGTGACCGTCCCCGGCGGGGCCGGAGGGAAGCCGTACGGCGGACACGCCGGGGGCCCGGGGCCGCGCCTCCGGGCCCGGGCCCCCGGTGTCCGCGATGCTGGTGCCACCCGGCCGGGCGCGGCCCCCGCCGTGCTCGGCACCGCCGCCGAGGACCGCCGAGGAGTTCGTGTGTCCAAGCCGCCGCTGCCGTCGGGCGCGATCGAGATGCTCACCCGCCCCAACCCCTGCGTGATCGCCACGCTGCGCTCGGACGGCACCCCCGTCGCCACTCCCACCTGGTACCTGTGGGAGGACGGCCGGGTCCTGGTCAACATGGACGAGGGCCGTCGACGCCTGGCCCATGTGCGCCGCGACCCCCGGGTGACCCTGAGCGTCATGGACGAGCAGAGCTGGTACACCCACGTCAGCCTGATCGGGCACGTCGTCGACATCCGGGACGACACCGGTCTCACCGACATCGACCGGCTCTCCCGCCACTACACGGGCAAGCCCTATCCGGTGCGCGACCGGGCTCGGGTGAGCGCGTGGATCGAGATCGACCGCTGGCACGGTTGGGGCGAGATGAAGGACAACGACCAGTCCGGCGGTTGAGTTCGGTCGGGTCCGGGCCCTCCCACCCGTCCGCCGGGCCGCACCGAACCACTCCCGGGGGCCGTCGGGTCGGCTGACGACCGACCGGCGGGGCGGTACCGGGTGCCCGGGCGGAGGAGGTGGCGCCGGGCGGGATCGGGGCCGCGCGGCGCCGAGGCCCCCGACACTCGGTGGCGAACATGTGTACGGGCGCCCCGGGGGTGAAAAGTGAGGCGCTGGGAGCGTGCCCGGGGTTTCACGCGCCCCGCGTGCGCCCCCGGGCGCCCATGAGGGTCACCACTCCGACACACTCCTCCACCACGCGGCCGACCAGCGGTGATCCACTCCGCCCCCGGGGGTGGCCACCGGGCCCCGGCCCCGTCCCGACCCGGGCCCGCCCCGGCGAGCCCTCCGGGCCGAGCCCCCGGGAGCCCGGGCCCTCTTCTGTGTCCGCTCCCCGGGCCGCACCATGGCCCGGTGTCCACCCACACGTGGACGAGTCGACAGAAAGTGGGATCGCCGGTGATCCGGGTACTGCTGGTGCACGAAACCCCCTTATTGCGCAGCGCTCTCGCCGCCGCGTTGGGCGCCGATCCGGAACTGCGCGTCGAGGCGACCTCATGGCGCGAGGCCACGGAGGGGGACCGGCTCACCCGCGCCGACGTGTGCGTCGTCGACACCGACACCCCCGACCCCTG
>NZ_VKHT01000833.1 GCF_014141535.1 Streptomyces alkaliphilus
GGACAGGGGAAAGAGCGACGATGACGCGACCGGATGACGCGACCGGGGGTATGGGGCATCCGGGCCCGGGGGCCCGGATCCGACTCAGGGCCAGACGAGGCAGTAGGGCTGGTGACCGGCCTCGTGGAGGCGCTGGGAGAAATCCTGCCACTCGTGCAGCAGCCGGTAGACGTCGAAGGCGTCGCCGGGGCCGTTGCGGTCGGGCACGGTGGACCAGATGAAGGCCGCCGCGCCGATGGCCTCCTCGCCCACGCCCCGCAGCGGGTCCACGACCGTGGTCGGCAGCCTCACCACCGCGTAGTCGGGGTGCAGCACCACCAGCTCCAGCGGCGGCACCCGGTGCAGCGGTACGCCCTCCAGGCCGGTGAGGACCATGGCGGCCATGGTCTCGGGCTTGATGCGGGTGAACATGCCCTGGCCGAGTTCGTCCCCGCCCAACTCCTCGGGGCGCATCGAGGTAGGCACCCGGGCGGCGGTCGCGCCGTCGGGTGCGCCGAAGTACTTGTACATCACCCCCATGCGGGCCATGCGTCCCCCGTTTCCCCTTCCGGGAGCCTGCGGTTCGGCGCGCACCGCCTCCGGTTCCCCGGATTCGGGGCGTCTGCGGTGCCGGCCGCGCGCACGTGAACGCGGGGGCACCTCGGGCCCCGTGTCCCCGGTGCCCTCGCCCGGTCCGCCACCGCGTTGCATGTCACCACCCGATTGTTCGCGACCCCCGCCGCACCGACCCGATCATCGTTCCAGGCTTCCCCCGTCACGGGGTCGGGAAAACTCCCCCGCACGATGCCGGACAAGCCTCTGTCACCATGGATCGCGTGACCTACTCCTACGATGCCCCAGTTTCGCAGACACTCTTCGACCGCGCTGCCCTTGTCACCCCCGGCGGGGTGAACTCTCCGGTCCGGGCCTTCCGCGCCGTGGGCGGTACGCCCCGGTTCATGGTGTCCGGTACCGGTCCGTACCTCACGGACGCCGACGGCCGGGAGTACGTGGACCTCGTGTGTTCGTGGGGGCCGATGATCCTGGGCCACGCCCACCCCGAGGTGACCGCCGCCGTGCAGGCCGCCGTGGCCCGGGGCACCTCCTTCGGCACCCCCGGTGAGGGCGAGGTCGCCCTCGCCGAGGAGATCGTCGACCGCATCGAGCCCGTGGAACAGGTGCGCCTGGTGTCCTCCGGGACCGAGGCGACCATGTCCGCGATCCGCCTGGCCCGTGGTTTCACCGGCCGGGCCAGGGTGATCAAGTTCGCCGGCTGCTACCACGGCCACGTGGACGCGCTGCTGGCCGCCGCCGGTTCCGGCGTCGCCACGCTCGGTCTGCCCGACACCCCGGGCGTGACCGGCGCCCAGGCGGGCGAGACGATCGTGCTGCCCTACAACGACCTCGACGCCGTGCGCGCCGCCTTCGAGGCGGACCCCGAGGGCATCGCCTGCGTCATCACCGAGGCCGCCGCGGGCAACATGGGCGTGGTCCCGCCCGCGGAGGGCTTCAACGCCGGTCTGCGGGAGCTGTGCGACCGGCACGGCGCGCTGCTGATCTCCGACGAGGTGATGACCGGCTTCCGCGCCTCCCGCGAGGGCTGGTACGGCATCGACCGGGTCCGGCCGGACCTGATGACCTTCGGCAAGGTGATGGGCGGCGGCTTCCCGGCCGCCGCCTTCGGCGGTCGGGCCGAGGTCATGGCGAGGCTCGCCCCCGCCGGCCCCGTGTACCAGGCGGGCACCCTCTCGGGGAACCCGGTGGCCACCGCCGCCGGCCTGGCCCAACTGCGTCTGCTGGACGTGGGGGCGTACGCGAGGCTGGACGCCGTCTCCCGGGAGCTGCGCGAGATGGTGGACGCGGTGCTCACCAAGGAGGGCGTCGCCCATCGGATCCAGAGCGCCGGGACCATGTTCTCGGTGTTCTTCACCGACCGGGAGGTGCGGAACTACGACGACGCCCGCGCCCAGGAGTCCTTCCGTTTCACCGCTTTCTTCCACGCCATGCTCGAGCGCGGCGTCTACCTGCCGCCGTCCGCGTTCGAGGCGTGGTTCGTCTCCACCGCCCATGACGCGGCGGCGCTGGAGCGCGTCGCGGACGCCCTGCCGGAGGCGGCCCGCGCGGCGGCCCGGGCGACCGCCCCGACCGACTGAGACGACCGGCCGGGACGACCGGCCGGGACGCCCCGCGGGGGCCGGTCCCGGCCGGTCCCCGTCACCGGCGGGACCCGCGCCCGCGGCCCGCCGGCACCTCCAGCCATCCATCGCC
>NZ_VKHT01000834.1 GCF_014141535.1 Streptomyces alkaliphilus
CCCCGACGGCGTCGCCCGCGAGATCTTCGGCGACATCCGCTGTCTGCTGCTCGCCCCCCGGTTGCTCGTGCTCCAGGTGGCCCACCCCGTGGTGGGCGCCGGTGTCGCCGATCACAGCGACTTCCGCTCCGACCCGTGGGGTCGCCTCCTGCGCACCCTGCTCTCACTGACCACCGTGGTGCACGGAACGCCGGAGGAGGCCCGCGCGGAAGCCCGCCGGCTGCGACGCCTGCACGCGGCCATGACGGGCATCGACGAGTACGGTCGGCCCTATCGGGCCCTGGACCCCGGGGCGTACGCCTGGGTGCACGCCACCCTGGTCATGGGCCCGCTGGACACCATGGCGCTCTTCGGTGCGCCGGTGACCGGTGACCGGCTGGAGACGTACCACCGAGAACTGCGCGGGGTCGGACGGATGTGGGGCATCGCCGAACACCGCCTTCCCCCCGACCCGGCCGCCTTCAACGCCCGATACGCGGAGATCGTCACCGGGGAACTCGGTGACAACCGGGCGGTCCGGGAGGTCCTGGACGCACTCTCCCACCCGGCCCCACCGGTGCCCCGGATCCCGGCCGCGCTCTGGGGCCTCCTCACCCGGCCCGTCACCCGACGACTGACCCTGGTGACCGTGGGCACCCTGCCCCCGGAGCTGCGCGAACGGCTCGGGCTTTCGTGGACGCCCCGGGACGAACGCGACCTGCGCCGCTTCGCCCACCGCGTGCGCCTGCTCGTCGAACCCCTTCCCGTGCGGTTCCGGGTGTTCCTGCCGCCCCTGCTCCTGCGACTGGCGGCCCACCGACGGGCGAGGGCGGAACGCGCGGCCCGACGCGCCGAGCGCCGTGACCGACCAAGGAGCGAACCCCCTCGGCGGTGACCACCGGGGACCGACTCACACCGGCCCGAGTACCCCCCGCAGACAGGGGTTGGCGAAAACGCCCGACGGGTCCAGGCGCGCCCGTACCCGGCGGAAATCGTCGAAGCGCGGGTACAGTCCGCGCAGTTCCTCGGCCCCCAACCGGTGCAGCTTCCCCCAGTGCGGACGCCCTCCGGCCGCCACCAGCACCTCCTCGGCGACCCGGAACCATTCCTCGTGCGGCCGCCGGTGGTACTGGTGCACCGCCACGTACGCGCTCTCCCTGCCGTGGGCGGTCGACAGCCACACGTCGTCGGCCGGTGCGAAACGCACCTCCACCGGAAAGCCCACCCGCTCCCCGTACCGCTCCGGCAACCGCCGCAGTTCCCGCAGCACCTCCGGCAGTTCGGCCCGGGGAACGGCGTACTCCATCTCCCGGAACACCACCCGCCGCGGTGAGGTGAACACCCGATGCGAGACATCGGTGTACACCCGGGGGGACAGCGCCCGGGCGGCCACCGCGTTCAGCCGGGGGATCGCCGCCGGTACCGCGCACCCCAGACGATTGACCCCCTCGTAGACGGTGTTCGACAGGAAGTCGTCCTCGAACCACGCCCGGGCCCGGGACAACGGCGCCCGTCGTGCCCCACCGGACGGACGGTTGTTGCGCTTGATCAGCGTCCGGTCGGTGTGCGGGAACCAGTAGAACTCCATGTGCTCGTTCCCGCGCACCAGGTCCTCCAGGTCCTCCAGTACCCGGCGCAGCGGCATCGGCGTCTCCACCGCGCGCAGCAGGAATGCCGGCTCACACCGCAGCGTCACCCGGGAGAGCACACCCAACGCGCCCAGCGCCAGACGGGCCGCCGCGAACACCTCGGGTTCCCGATCCGCGGAGCAGGACAGCACCGACCCGTCGGCCGTCACCAGTTCCACGGCGCTCACCTGCGCCGACAGCCCTCCGGAGGAACGCCCGGTGCCGTGGGTCCCGGTGGAGATCGCCCCCGAGACCGTCTGTCGGTCGATGTCACCCATGTTGGTCAGCGCCATACCGTGCGCGTCCAGCAGTCGGTTCAGACGGTGCAGCGGCATCCCGGCCTCCACGGTGACCAGCCCGCGCGAGCGGTCCACCTCGATCGGCCGGGCCATCGCGTCCATCGACACATGGAGTCCATCGGTGACCGCGACGCCGGTGAAGGAGTGGCCGCTGCCCGTCGCCTTCACCCGGAGCCCCCGCCCGGCGGCCTCCGCCACCAGCGCGGCGAGCTCGGCGGTGTCCCGGGGGCGGGCGGTGCGGACCGGGCGGGCACTCGCCGTTCCCGCCCAGTTCCGCCACTCCGGCGCCGACCCCGGCCGCCGGCGGTTCGTGCCCCGAAGCTCCCGTACCCCCACCC
>NZ_VKHT01000835.1 GCF_014141535.1 Streptomyces alkaliphilus
GGGCGGTGGGAGCCCGGGTCCCGCTCGGGCCCGGCGCCGGGGCGGACGGATGTGGCGCGGTCGGTTCCGCTGCGGCCGGTTCCGGCCCGGCGGGCGTCGGCGCGCCCGGCTCCTCCTCCACCACGATGCCGAAGTCCGTCACCAGACCGACGAGACCGGTGTCGTACCCCTGACCCACCGCGCGGAACTTCCACCCCGTGCCCCGCCGGTACAGCTCGCCGAGGATGAGCGCGCTCTCCGGACCCGCGTCGGTGACGGCGAAGCGCAGCGGCACCCCGCGGGCACCGGCACCGGCACCGTCCACCGCCGAGAGGGTGAGGGTCAGGTCCTTCAGGTCGCCGAACCGGCCGCCGTCGCACCGGGCCGCGGCCAGGACGATCCGTTCCACCTCCGCCGGCACGGCCGCCGGGTCGAGCCGGACGCGCTCCGCGCAGCCCGTCCCCCCGGGGCCCTTTCCCGTCTTCCCCGCCAGTCGCACGCTCCCGTCGGCGGAGGCCGGGTTGTTGTGGAAGACGAGGTCCGCGTCGCCGCGCACCCGGCCGTCGGCGACGAGCAGCAGGAGGTACACGTCCAGGTCCTCCGGTGTCCCGCCGTTGGACACCTCCGCGATGAGGGGACCGATCGCCCCGTCGGGGCCCGTCAGCGCGACGTTCGCACCCTTGACCATCTCCCGCACGTTCCGCCCCCGCTGTGTCGTCTCGTCCTGGTCACCCGGTGGAGACCCTTATCCGGTGGGGATTCGGGCACACATGCCTCGCGGCAACATACGGCACCTACGTGACATTCCGTTCTTCCGGGGAGGGGAAGCACGGGTCGTTCGCCGGCCGTGTCCGCTTCGCCGGTCGTCGGCGTGCCACCGCTTCCGCACGCCCCGGCCGGCCGTCATTCGGCCCCGGCGGGCACGGGTGTTTCCGAGCCCTCGGTGGGCCGGGGCCGCCCGCGCCGGGTGGGCCGGGTTTCCAACGGCGTGATCACCGAACGGTGGAAGCGGTCCACGGCGTCGTCCACGCTGCGGATGAAGCCGGACTCGGCGTTCCCCCGCCCGGTGCCCATGCCCTTGAACAGGGACAGCCGGAAGCCGGAGATTGCCGCCCCGTCCCCCGGCAGGAGGTCCCCCGGCTCGGGGCGCAGGCGTTCCAGGGTGCCGCGCGGACCGTTCCCCGCCCCCTCGACGAGCGTTTCGATGTGCAGGTCGGCCGGGGCGGTGTCGAGCCGCCGGATGAGGCGCTTGATCCGGGTGAGCGGAAGTCCCTGCTCCGGGGCGTCGACGGCGATGGAGGTCCGCAGTCTGCCGGTGCGCAGGTCGGCGGTCACGGCCAGCAGGCCGGGGGTGCCGTCGATGCGCAACTCGGCGTGGAGCCGGCCGAGGTCGCACAGTTCGTCGTCGGCGGCGAGCCGTCGGGTCGCGGCGTCGGTGCCCCGACGGGAACGACGGACCGGCAGCACCTTCCGGCCGAGTTCGCCGCCCAGGCGCAGGCAGACCTGCCGGATGAGGCGTTCCCAGCTCTCCACCACGCCGATGGCGCGTTGATCGCCCCGGCACAGGGTCTCGGTGTCGATGCCCTTGCGCACCGGCACCCAGTCCGGGCCCATGTTCTGGAAGCCGTGGCAGCCCGAGTTGTCGTGCTCCAGGTAGTACAGGAGCTCGTTCAACAGCCATGCGTGCGAGGCGTTGCGCACTCCCTCATGACGGATCAACATGCGGGCCTGGTGCGTGACCTCGGCCCAGGACAGGTGCCACAGCGCGACCTTGTGCTTGCGGCGTCGGTCGACCCGCACGTCCACCAGGGGGCGACCCTCCAGGGCCACGTCGTTGGACAGGGTGATCACCGCCTCGTAGCCGCGTCGGGTGGCGATGTCCATGTAGGTCTGTACCTGTTCGGAGCGCAGCGCGTTGCCGTTGGTCTTCGTCTCGACCAGGGCGGTCCACAACTTGCCGGCCCGTTCGACCCGGATCACCCCGTCCGGGCGGGCCGGGGTGTCCCCGTGCGGAAGGGAGACCTCGGTGAAGGTCTCCAACCGGCCCGCCGGGGCGCCGAAGGCGGCGGTGAGGC
This sequence comes from Streptomyces alkaliphilus, assembly GCF_014141535.1. Classification (GTDB taxonomy): domain Bacteria; phylum Actinomycetota; class Actinomycetes; order Streptomycetales; family Streptomycetaceae; genus Streptomyces; species Streptomyces alkaliphilus. The sequence goes on from NZ_VKHT01000835.1 coordinate 2,055, forward strand.
GCCGGCCGAATTCCGGTACCTGCGTCATCACCGACAGCAGGATGGAGGTGGCCCGGTTCTCCCGTTCCCGGTCACTGCGCAGGGAGGAGACGGGGAAGAGACGGGAACTCCGCCAGCCGTCGTTCTCGGCGAGGGACCGGGTGAGGTTGGAGAGACCGGGCGGGCGGCGTTCCAGCAGCGTCACGG
>NZ_VKHT01000836.1 GCF_014141535.1 Streptomyces alkaliphilus
CACAAGAACCCCGCACCGCCCCCCGACGGCCGGGTACCGCCGCCCACCGGCTGGAGCGCCGGCCCCGGGCAGGGCCCGCCCACCGGCGGCCCCGGCACGCCCGGCGCGCCCGGCTGGGGGGCCGGCCCCGGTGCCCCCGGCGGCCCCGGCTGGGGCGGCCCGCGGTGGGCGCCCAAGCCCGGCGTCATCCCCCTGCGCCCGCTCGGTGTCGGCGAGATCCTCGACGGGGCGGTCTCCACCGCCCGCGCGCACTGGCGCACCGTCCTGGGCATCTCCCTGGGCGTCGCGGTCTTCATACAGCTGATCTCGCTGTTCGCGCTGCGCTTCTGGTTCGGCGACGGCTCCGCCCTCACCGCCCTGGAGGAGAACCCCGACCCCACCGGTGAAGAGGTGCTCGACGCGGTCGCCGACCTCTTCGCCCTCGGCTCGGTGACCGGCCTCGCCACCCTCATCGGCTCGGTCATCGCCACCGCCATGCTCACGGTCGTCGTCGCCCGGGCCGTCCTGGGACGGGAGATCTCCATCGCCGAGGCGTGGGCGGAGTCCCGGGGGCGGCTGCTGCGGCTGCTCGGCCTGATCCTCCTCACCGGCCTGATCGTCGGCGCCGCCCTGCTGGTGCCGATCCTGATCGGGGGCATCTCCCAGTTCGTCCCCCTGGTGATCCTCGGCGTCATCGCCGGGGTGCTCCTCTCCATCTGGCTGTGGGTGCGGTTCTGCCTGGCCGCCCCCGCCCTGATGCTCGAACGCCAGGGGGTGTTCACCTCCCTGGGCCGCTCCTGGAAGCTGGTGGGCGGCGCCTGGTGGCGGGTCTTCGGCATCCAGCTGCTCATCCTGGTCCTGGTGTTCGTGGTCTCCGGGATCATCGAGTTCCCGCTGACCTTCCTCGCCGAGTTCGTCAGCAACGGCGGCACCAACATGTTCGTCGGCACCGAGATGACCTGGACCTACCTGCTGATCACCGGCGCCGGCGCGGTGATCTCCTCCACCATCACGCTGCCGATCAGCGCCGGCGTCACCGCGCTCCTGTACATGGACCAGCGCATGCGCCGCGAGGCCCTGGACCTGGAGCTGGCCCGTGCCGCCGGCTTCGACACCCCGAACGACCCCGGGGCCGCGGGCCCGGGGCACCCGGGGTACTGAGCGGATGACAGGGGCGTTCGGCGCACTCGCCCACCCGCTCGCGGCCGTGGTCGGCCGGGCGCTGCCGCGCTCGGCCGACGAGCCGCCCATCGGCATCGACCGCGATCCGGCCCGCGAGGCCGCCGAACGGGAACTCTCCCGCGAGATCTACACCCGCCACGAGCCCGGCCCCTTCCGGCGGGCCTTCGACTGGGTGTGGGAGACCGTCTCCGACCTGCTCTCCCGGGTCACCCTCGCGACCCCCGGCGGCTGGCTCGGCCTGCTGATCATCGTCCTGCTCGTGCTCGCCCTGCTCATCGCCCTGCGACTGCGCCTGGGCTCGGTCCGTGCCGCCGGAGGCACCGGGATCCCCGACCTCCTGGGCGCCACGACCCGCACGGCCGCCGAGCACCGCGCCGAGGCCGACCGGCACGCCGCCGCCGGCGACTGGGACCGGGCGGTCCGCGAACGCATGCGCGCCCTGGTCCGCTCCCTGGAGGAACGCGCCCTGCTCGACCCCCGCCCCGGCCGCACCGCCGACGAGGCCGCCCGGGAGGCGGCCGTTCCCATGCCCTCCTTCGCCGACCGCCTGCGCGCCGCCGCCCGCACCTTCGACGACGTCACCTACGGGGGCCGGCACGCCGACGCCGCCGACCACCGCCGATTGGACGACCTCGAACGCGAGCTGCGTGCCGCCCGCCCCGTCACGCCGACCGGGCCCACCGGCGTCGGCGCGGGCTCCTTCGCGGCCCCCGGAGGGGTCGCCCGGTGAGCGCGCCCGTCACCTCCGTCTCCCCCGATGCCCGCGGCCTGTGGCGGGCCGCCCGGGGCCCGCTGCTGGCCGCCGCCGTCATCCTGCTGACCGCCGCCCTGGTAGCCCTGTTCACCACCGGCGAGGACGGCTACCTCAACCCCCGCTCCGCCACCCCCCAGGGAGCCCGGGCCGTCGTCGAACTGCTCGCCGAACGCGGCGTGGAGACCGTCGAGGTCTCCGGCGTCGAGGAGGCCGTCGGGGCCGCCGGCCCCGACACCACCCTCCTGGTGATCGTCCCCGACCTGCTGAGCCCCGAGGCCACCCGCCTGCTGCACAACGCCCGCGGGCCCGACGCCCCCGGCCGCAC
>NZ_VKHT01000837.1 GCF_014141535.1 Streptomyces alkaliphilus
CTACGCTTGACGCATCGTCGGAAGCGTCAGATGTGGATAAGAGACAGGGGCGGGCCCTCCCGATCCCGTCGACCGGCGTGCCCTGGACGAGGCGGTGCACGGGACCGCCGAACTGATCCGCATGGACACCGTCAACCACGGTGGCGGCGAGGGCAGGGAACGCGAGGCCGCCGAATGGGTCGCCGAACGCCTCGCCGGGGCCGGTCTCGAACCCCGGATGTTGGAGAAGGCCCCCGGCCGCACCAACGTCGTCGCCCGCCTGCCGGGCTCCGATCCCCGGGCCGACGCCCTCCTGGTCCACGGTCACCTGGACGTGGTCCCCGCCGACGCCGCCGACTGGACCGTGCCCCCCTTCGCCGGGGAGATCCGGGACGGCGTGGTCTGGGGGCGCGGCGCGGTCGACATGAAGAACGCCGTAGCCATGACCGTGGCCCTGGTGCGAGCCTGGTCCCGGGCGGGGGTGCGCCCGCGCCGCGACATCGTGCTGGCCTTCACCGCGGACGAGGAGGACACCGCCGAGTACGGGGCGGGACACCTGGTGGGAGAACACGCCGACCTCTTCGAGGGCTGCACCGAGGCCATCGGTGAGTCCGGCGCCTTCACCTGTCACACCGAGGACGGTCGGAGGTTGTACCCGGTGGCGGCCGGTGAGCGCGGAACCTCCTGGGTGCGGCTCACCGCCCGGGGGCGTGCCGGCCACGGTTCCAAGGTCAACCGGGAGAACGCCGTCGCACGGCTGGCCGCCGCCGTGAGCCGTATCGACGAGCACCACTGGCCGTTGCGGCCGGCACCCGCCGTGCGCGCCGCCCTGGTCGAGTTGGCCGTCCTGCACGACGTCCCCCCGCCCCGGGGGACCCCGGGGACCCCGGAGAACACCGGGGGCGGTGACTCCGGTGGTGACCTGGCCGATGACCCGCGTCGGGCCTGGGAGGCCGTGCTCGCCGACACGCCCGGCGACCCCGCGGGCATCGCGACCCGCGAACGCGCCGTGACCGAACTCCTGGAGGCCATCGGACCCGCCGCCGTGCTGGTCAACTCCACTCTGCGCAACAGCGCCAATCCCACCGCCCTGGACGCCGGCGGGAAGGTCAACGTCATCCCCGGACGGGCCGTGGGCGCGGTGGACGGCCGGGTGGTGCCGGGTGGTGAGGAGGAGTTCACCGAGACCATGGATCGGCTCACCGGCCCGTGGGTGGATTGGGAGTACCACCATCACAAGGAGCCTCTGGAGGCCCCGTTGGACTCGCGGACCTACGCGGTGCTGCGTGGCTCCCTGCTGCACTTCGACCCCGGCGCCCACGTCGTGCCGTACTTCATGTCCGGGGGGACCGATGCCAAGCAGTTCGCCCGACTGGGCATCGTCGGATACGGCTTCACCCCGTTGCGGTTGCCGCCCGGGTTCGACTACCAGGCGATGTTCCACGGCGTGGACGAGCGGGTGCCGGTGGAGGCGCTGCACTTCGGCGTCAGGGTCCTGGACCGCGCACTGCGCACCCTGTGACCGTCGGCCGTGCCGGCGTGCGTCGGGTCGGGCCGGTGCTCCGCCCCGGTCGACGGTTCCGGTGGGCATCCGGGGCACATCGGTCCTACGGTGGACGAAGTGCCCCGAGTGGGTGGGATCGTCGTGTTTCCGGCGCCCTGTCCCGTCGCGTCGCACCGTCGGTTCCCGATTCGGGGCGACGGGGCCGGGAAGCCGGCCGCCGCGCGGCTCCGCCCGGGGTGACCGCACGCGAACGAGACCTCCGGGAGGCAGAAGATGACCACCGCCGCCGACATCATGCACGCCGGTGTCCGCTGGATTCCGGCCACCGAAACCCTGGACCGCGCCGCGCAGCTGATGCGCGAACTCGACGTGGGGGCCCTGCCCATCAGCGATCAGGACGACCGGATGTGCGGAATCGTCACGGACCGTGACATCGTGGTGAAGTGTGTGGCCGCCGGTCACGACCCCTCCAAGGTGACCTGTGGCGAACTGGCCCAGGGGACTCCGAGGTGGGTGGGGACCGACGCCGATGTGGGCGAGGTGCTCCAGGAGATGACGGAGCACCGCATCCGACGACTGCCGGTGATCAACGGGGACAAGCGCCTGGTCGGCATGATCAGTGAGGCCGACCTGGCCCGCCACCTCGGGGAGGACCAGATCGCCACCTTCTGCGAACACGTCTACGCCGAGTCGCGCTGAACCGCCGGTCGGGTCCCGGCGCCCCCCGGTCGCCGGGGCCCCACCCCCGC
>NZ_VKHT01000838.1 GCF_014141535.1 Streptomyces alkaliphilus
GGTGAAGGCATGCCAGGCGTCGCGGGGGATGGTGAGGGTGGGGCCGTCGGCGCGCTTGCTGTCGCGGACCGGCACCACGCCGGGGACGCCGTCCGCGACTTCGAGACAGGCCTCGTTCAGGCCGCTGTGGCTCGACTTGCGCCACGTGCTGATTCTCATTCCGTGTACTCCTTCTCGTATTTTTCGATCACCTTCAGGGATTCCGACTCGGGTAGCGCGCACGATTTGGCGTGATCCAGGCGTTGGAGTAGTTCGGTCACGCGCTCGGGGTCTTCCACGGTTTCGCCACTCCCGAAGGATTCCAGATACGCGGCGCAACTGCCATTCGGGGCGGTCAGCGCCGTAAAGCTTCCGCTCAGCATTGAGTGTCCCCCGGCTGCGAAAGGGATCACCTGTACGACAATATTTTGTCGCTCTGTCATGGCGCGCATATGCTTCAGGGCTTTTCGCATCACAGATTTGCCCCCCAATGGGCGAGCTAGGGCTGCTTCGTCAAGGATTGCCCAATAAAGTGCTGGCTTGTCGCGCTTCAGGACGGTCTGAACCCGTTGCTGTCGAAAGTTCACTGCTTCGTCGAACTGCTCTGGCTGTGACTTCGGGGCGGCACTGGTGAACAGTGCCCTGGAGTAATCCGGCGTCTGGAGCAGCCCGGGTAGCACGTTACTCACCAGAACTTGAATGCGGACCGCTGTTCGCTCCTTCTGCAGCGCTGCGCTGATGTAATCGGGAGTTCCATCGTGACTGGTCAGTACCAGAAGGCCGGCGAAGAGTCCATTTGTCTTGAAGTAGCCGTCGAGGGTTTGAGCCAGACTTTCGGATGGCATTTGTGCGCTGGTTTCGACGCGCGCGATATATCCGTGTGAAAAATTCAATTCTTTTGCGAGGTCCCGCAGGGTCAGGCCGGCACGGGCTCGGTGGGCCTTCAGGCTTTCCGCCACCAATCGGCGGGCGTGGGCGCGCCTCACCGAGAAGTTACTTTCCGTCATGCTCTCCCCTGTGCTTGGTTGCAAATTGCACCTTGTTTCCCTTTGCGTTCGGAAGCACATTACGTCCCATGTCGACTGCCGGTCGGTCCGATAGTGAAAAGGAGATCCGGAAGAAGAGGACGGGCGATGCCTGACGTGAATGGACCCGAGGGAGCAAGCGACCCACCCCTGCCCCGGCGGCGGCGCCCGACGGAGGCCGAGGTGCGGGCCATGTTGGAGCGTGCGCGGTTGGCCCTGCCCGGGATCGACGAGGCGGCCATGGCGGCCTCGCTGGAACGCCTGCGTCGGGCATGTGCCGCCCGCTGGGCGGAGGTTGACACCGGCGCGCCCGTGTCGGAGGAGCCCGTTTCGGCGTTGTTCCGGTGCGAGGGGACGGTATCCGGAGCGGACGGTTCGGACGGCTTGGTCGAGTTGTCCGAGGACGGTGGGAGTCGGTGATGGTTCCGCTCCGGCATCCCCCGAAGTGGGGAAATTCGAACCCGTGGCGCATTTTCCCGTGTCACGGCGGTAAAACGCCCGGGCGACTGTCGCCACAGTCCCCGGGCACGGCCGATCCGCTTTTCACGAATGGACTCGACGTGCTCCACCGTAACCGGTCCCACCGTCGGAAACGGCATGCCGTCCGCAAGTGGTGGGACCGCCTTGTCGGGACGGGTACCGGCAGGCGCCGCAGGGGCGGGGCCCGCGTTGCCGTGCCGTCCGCCGATCCCCTCACCGCCCCCGGCGCCACTCCCGTCACCGTCACCGCCGCCGTGCGGCCGGCCCCGTCCGACCCGGCGCGCCCGACACCTCCCGCCCGGGCCCTCGTGCCGGGACCCCGCCGTACCCCGGAGAACGCCGTGCCACCGGTCGCCGCCCATTGGGCGCCTCTCTCCCGGCTCCTCACCGCCCACCTCGGTGCCCGGGCGGTGCGGTGGAAGCGGCGCACCGTCCTGCGCCTGGCCGTTCGGGGCATCGACTGGCCCCCGCCGTCGATCCACGGTGTGCGGCAGTCCCGTCGCGTCCGGGTGGCGGTGGTCGTGTGACCGGGCGGTTCCCCCGTGTCCGCCGGCCGGCCCCGGAGCCGCTCCCGGGCAGCGACCGGCACGTCTGTCACGCCTGTCGCGTCGGCCCGCACGAGGCGTGCACCGGTCGGGAGACCCGGCCCGATCCCGAGGTCCCCGGCGTGGTTCACCTGGGATGCTCGTGTCCGACCTGCGGTCCGGAGACCGGTGACGACCGGGCCCGCGGCCCGGCAGAGGGGGGT
>NZ_VKHT01000839.1 GCF_014141535.1 Streptomyces alkaliphilus
CCCTCCCCCACCCCCACCCGGGTTTTTCTCCGCCGTCGCCCGTTCGTCGCGCCGCCGAACCGCTCGCCGCGCGGACGCGACCGCTCACCGCGACAGGTCTGGACCACTTGTTCGGAAACCCTTGTCAAAGGGCAGATGGCCTGGTGAGGTGTGTTCCGGGACACATGCTGACGCCGCAAGGGAGATGTCGTGAGCAACGAGAGTCTGGCCAATCTCATGACGGAGGACCGGCGGTTCCCACCGCCCGCCGAGGTCGCCGACGGGGCCAACGTCACCGCCGACGCCTACGAACGGGCCGCCGTCGATCGTCTCGGCTTCTGGGCCGAACAGGCCCGCCGGCTGGACTGGGCCGCGGAGCCGGAACAGACCCTCGACTGGTCCAACCCCCCCTTCGCGAAGTGGTTCGCCGACGGCCGGCTGAACGTCGCCCACAACTGCGTGGACCGCCACGTCGAGGCCGGCCACGGCGACCGGGTCGCCATCCACTTCGAGGGCGAGCCCGGCGACACCCGCAGCATCACCTACGCCGAACTGCGCGAGGAGGTCTCCCGGGCCGCCAACGCCCTGGTGGAGCTGGGTGTGCGCGGCGGGGACCGGGTGGCGATCTACCTGCCGATGATCCCCGAGGCCGTCGTCGCCATGCTCGCCTGCGCCAGGATCGGCGCCCCCCACTCCGTCGTCTTCGGCGGCTTCTCCGCCGACGCGCTGGCCACCCGCATCGAGGACGCCGACGCCCGGCTGGTCATCACCGCCGACGGCGGCTACCGGCGCGGCAAGCCCTCCCCCCTCAAGCCCGCCGTCGACGAGGCCCTGACCCGACCCGGCACCGAGCGGGTCCGCAACGTCCTGGTGGTGCGCCGCACCGGCGAGGAGACCGCCTGGACCGAGGGCCGGGACCTGTGGTGGGACGAGACCGTCGGCCGACAGTCCCCCGAGCACACCCCGGAGGCGTTCGAGGCCGAGCACCCGCTGTTCATCCTCTACACCTCCGGCACCACCGGGAAGCCCAAGGGCATCCTGCACACCTCCGGTGGCTACCTCACCCAGACCTCCTACACCCACCACGCGGTCTTCGACCTCAAGCCGGAGAGCGACGTCTACTGGTGCACCGCCGACATCGGCTGGGTGACCGGACACTCGTACATCGTCTACGGGCCGCTGGCCAACGGCGCCACCCAGGTGATCTACGAGGGCACCCCCGACACCCCGCACCGGGGCCGCTGGTGGGAGATCGTGCAGAAGTACGGCGTCACCCTCCTCTACACCGCGCCGACCGCGATCCGGGCGTGCATGAAGTGGGGCGACGACATCCCGGCGAAGTTCGACCTCTCCTCGCTGCGGATCCTCGGCTCGGTGGGTGAGCCCATCAACCCCGAGGCGTGGATCTGGTACCGCGAGCACATCGGCGCCGGACGCACCCCGATCGTGGACACCTGGTGGCAGACCGAGACCGGCGCCATGATGGTCAGCCCCCTGCCGGGCGTGACCTCCACCAAGCCCGGCTCGGCCCAGGTGCCGCTGCCCGGCATCGGCGCCACCGTGGTGGACGACGATGCCAACGCGGTGCCCGACGGCCACGGCGGCTACCTGGTGCTGACCGAGCCGTGGCCGTCCATGCTGCGCACCATCTGGGGCGACGACCAGCGGTACCTCGACACCTACTGGTCCCGCTTCCGCGCCGGCTCGGTGCCGGGCGTGGAGAAGGACGCGCCCCTGTACTTCGCCGGCGACGGCGCCAAGAAGGACACCGACGGGGACATCTGGCTGCTGGGCCGGGTGGACGACGTCATGTTGGTCTCGGGCCACAACATCTCCACCACCGAGGTGGAGTCCGCGCTCGTCTCCCACCCCAAGGTCGCCGAGGCGGCCGTGGTCGGCGCCGCCGACCCGCAGACCACCCAGGCCATCTGCGCCTTCGTGATCCTGCGCGGATCGGCGGCCGAGGACGAGGGCCTGGTGGAGGAGTTGCGGGCGCACGTCGGCAAGCACCTCGGGCCCATCGCCAAGCCGAAGCGGATCCTGCCGGTCGCCGAGCTGCCCAAGACCCGGTCCGGCAAGATCATGCGCCGCCTGCTGCGGGACGTGGCGGAGAACCGCGAGCTGGGTGACGTCACCACGCTCACCGACTCCTCGGTGATGCAGCTGATCCAGGCCAAGCTGCCCTCCGGCGGTGCCGGCGGCGAGGACTGAGCCCCCGACCGGCCGAACACCCCCGAGCAGGCCCACC
>NZ_VKHT01000084.1 GCF_014141535.1 Streptomyces alkaliphilus
GGAGAGGTGGGAGGGAACCGATCGCGGGGCGAGGCGATCGGGAGGGCTCACGAAAGGCGCCCCGGGGCGCCGGGAGGAGCTCCCCCACCCGAACACACCTCGAACACGAGTACGCCCCTCCGAAGGCCGGGGAAAGCCCTTGCCGACCCCTCGGCGCGCCGACCCGGGGTGGGCCCCGCCCCGGGAAACGCCGAACGGCCGGTCCGGGACGCCCGAGGGGCGACCCGCGACCGACCGTTCGCGAGTGGGAACAGCGGACCGGTGGTCCGCCGCGATCACTTGACCTCGACGGAGGCGCCGGCGCCCTCGAGGGCTTCCTTCGCCTTGTCCGCGGCGGCCTTGTCGACCTTCTCCAGGACCGGCTTCGGCGCGCCGTCGACCAGCTCCTTGGCCTCCTTCAGACCCAGCGAGGTCAGCTCACGCACGACCTTGATGACCTGGATCTTCTTGGCGCCCGCGCCGGCGAGGATGACGTCGAACTCGTCCTGCTCGGCCTCGGCCTCGGCCGGGGCACCGGCGGCGGCACCACCGGCGGCGGCGACGGCGACCGGGGCGGCGGCCTCGACGTCGAACTTCTCCTCGAAGGCCTTCACGAACTCGGAGAGCTCGATGAGGGTCATCTCGCTGAACTGCTCGAGCAGCTCGTCCTGGGACAGCTTCGCCATGATGGCGCTCCTTCCAATCGATGGGGCGGTGCCAGGCCCCCCGGGGGGATTCGGTGGCACCGGGTGGTTGTGTCGGCGGGTCTGCGCCCGCCGGGCCGGTTCAGCTCCCGCCGATGGCGGGTGTCACTCGGCCTCGGCGGGAGCCGGCGTACCGGCACCGCCCTGCTCGCTCTCGACCTTGCCGCGCAGCGCGTCCGCGGTGCGGACGAACTTCGACAGCGGGGCCTGGAAGGTCGCCGCGGCCTTGGCCATGGACGCCTTCATGCCGCCGGCGAGCTTGGCCAGCAGCACCTCGCGGGACTCGAGGTCCGCAAGCTTGTTGATCTCCTCGGCGCTGAGCGCCTTGCCGTCGAGGACGCCACCCTTGATGACGAGGGCGTCGTTCTCCTTGGCGAAGTCGCGCAGCCCCTTGGCGGCCTCCACCGGGTCACCGGTGAGGAAGGCCACCGCGGTCGAGCCCTTGAGGAACTCGTCGAGCTGGCCGATACCGGCCTGGTTCGCGGCGATCTTGGTCAGCGTGTTCTTCGAAACGCGGTACTGGGCGTTCTCGCCGAGCGCCCGGCGCAGGTTCTTCAGCTGCGCCACGGAGAGTCCGGTGTACGCGGTCACGACGGCGCCGTTGGAGTTCTCGAACTTCTCCTTGATCTCCGCGACGGCCGCGATCTTGTCGGGGCTTGCCATGAACCTCTGCCCTCCTTCCGGGTTGTCGGGACCGCACGGAAGGAGATCGGCGCATCACGCGAGAAAAGCCCCGGCGCGGGCGCACGGGGCTTCGGCGGGCACTGCGCCTCCTCGCGGGGGCGCGGCCACATGCCGTCCTCGGTCACCTGCGCCGGTCGTCCGCGTGAGCGGATCCTTCGGCCGACGGGACGGGCCCGACGGCAACCAGCGGTCTCTGGCTTCGGGGGAAGCGTACGGGAGCCGGGCGCGTCACGGCAAATCGGGCCGGATCCGGCGGCGGGGCGCCACGGTCACACGGAAGCGCCCCGGGGGCGGGGGACGGTCGTCCCCCGCCCCCGGGGCGGTGATGCGGGTGGTCGGCGCGCGGGTCGCGCCGAGCCGGCCGGCTCAGTAACCGCCGGTCATCCGCCCGAAGTCCACGACGTCCGCCTCGGCCGGGTGGTCGAAGTCCAACGCCACCCCGTAGTCCTTGTAGACGGTGGAGTTGAGGACGTTCATGCCCTCCGCGATCATCTCCATGTCGATCCGGACCGGGAAGTCGTTCTCGTCCACCCAGATGCTCAGGTCCACCGTCTCGGTGCCGGCGGCGGCCAGTTCGGCCCGCATCTCCTCCAGCTCCTCCTCGGTGAGGACACCGGTGGAGGGGTCGGCCTCCAGCAGCTCGTCCATCGTCAGGGTGCCGGTGTACAGGTCTGCCGTGACGCCCTCGATCTCCTCGGTGCCCTGGTGCTCCAGGGACGGCGTCTGGAGCAGCAGGCCCATCTGCTCGGCCGGGCTCTGCGCCATCCGCTCGGCCTGGTCGAGCTGGGCGAGCATCTGCTCCAGCTCGGCGTCGTTGCCCTCGGCGGCGGCGGCCTCCAGGTCCATCTTCACCCAGGACGCCCCGTCCAACTCGGCCTCGAACATCGGGCCGCCCATGTAGAGGATGTTGTCCAGCCACCGCATGTTCATGGTGGCGTTCTCCTGCCCCATGAGGGCACCCAGCTCACCCATGTCCATGGTCACGTCCATGGCGACGGGGTCCCAGCCCATGACACCGACCAGGCCCAGGACGAACTCCTCGGCACCGTCCGACATGGTCATGGTGGTCTCGAAGGCCACGGTCTCCGCCTCGGACGCCTGCTGCGCGGAGGCCTGCAGTGCGTCGAAGATCGCCGAGCGGGAACCGGAGGCGGAATCGTCCGACCCCTCGTCGGAGCCCTCGGTGCCCTCGGTCGCCGCGTTGTCCGCGCGCTCCGGGACGTCGTTGTCGTCGTCGCCGCCACAGGCCGCGGTGACGGCCACCAGACCGACGGTCACGGCGCACAGGGCCGCCTTGCGAACGATGCGCATGATCGAAGCTCCCCCGGGAGTCTCTCGCCGGGCACGGCGTCTCCGCGCCCGGATACCTCCGCCGCTCCCGCCGGGCCACGACGGCACTTCTGCGCGCCGGCGCCGCGGCGCCCCCGGAAGCGGTGAGGTTCAACGACGGTATCCCGGGAGACCGACACGAAAGAACGTCTGCCCCCGTTCTGTGGCAGAACGGGGACAGACGTGAGGAAACCGTGGCCTTACCGCGCCCGGGCCACCGGCGGGCGGACCGCCGGGACGGACGCGATCGACTCCGGAGGGGCTCAGACCCCGACCGGCTCCTCGGCCAGGAGGTTGCGGGTCCGGTTGCCGTCCAGCGGGATACCGGGGCCCATGGTGGTGCTCAGGGTGGCCTTGCGGATGTACCGACCCTTGGCGGCCGACGGCTTGAGCCGGTTGATCTCCTCCAGCGCCGCGGCGTAGTTCTCCACCAGCTTGGTCTCGTCGAAGGAGGCCTTGCCGATGATGAAGTGGAGGTTCGCGTGCTTGTCGACGCGGAACTCGATCTTGCCGCCCTTGATCTCCGTGACGGCCTTGGCCACGTCGGGGGTGACGGTGCCGGTCTTCGGGTTCGGCATCAGACCGCGCGGACCGAGCACGCGGCCCAGACGGCCGACCTTGCCCATGAGGTCCGGGGTCGCGACGACCGCGTCGAAGTCGAGACGACCGCCGGACACCTCGTCGATCAACTCGTCGGCACCGACGATGTCGGCGCCCGCGGCACGCGCGGCCTCGGCACGGTCACCGGTGGCGAAGACCAGGACCCGGGCGGTCTTGCCGGTGCCGTGCGGGAGGTTCACGGTGCCGCGCACCATCTGGTCGGCCTTGCGGGGGTCGACACCCAGCCGCATGGCCACCTCGACGGTGGCGTCGAACTTGCCGGAAGCGGTCTCCTTCGCGAGCCGGACGGCCTCGAGCGGCGCGTAGAGACGCGTGCGGTCGATCCTGTCCTGGGCGCTGCGATGGGCCTTGCTGCGCTTCACTGTCTCTCCTCTGTGGTCCGGCGCCCGGTGTCGGGTTCAGCGGCGCGATCGCTGTCGCACCGTCGCCGGTTCGGTTGGTCGTGGGGAGTCGTGGTACGGGCCGCGCGAGCCCTCCCACGGGGGATGTCGGGGATCAGCCCTCGACGGTGACGCCCATGGAACGGGCGGTGCCGGCGATGATCTTCTCCGCGGCGTCCAGGTCGTTGGCGTTGAGGTCTTCCATCTTGGTGGTGGCGATCTCGCGGACCTGCTCGCGGGTGATCTTCGCGACCTTGGTCTTGTGCGGCTCGCCGGATCCCTTCTCCACGCCCGCGGCCTTGAGGATCATCCTCGCGGCCGGCGGGGTCTTGGTGATGAAGGTGAAGGAGCGGTCCTCGTAGACCGTGATCTCCACCGGGATGACCCAACCGCGCTGCGACTCGGTCGCGGCGTTGTAGGCCTTGCAGAACTCCATGATGTTGACGCCGTGCTGACCCAGCGCGGGGCCGACCGGAGGCGCCGGGTTGGCGGCACCGGCCTGGATCTGGAGCTTGATCAGCCCCGCGACCTTCTTCTTCTTGGGAGGCATGCTCGTCTCCGGGTCCTAGTGGGAGTGTCGAAACCCCCGGCCGGCGAAAACGCCCGCACGGAGGCATACCGCACAACGATAACGGGTACGGCCCGGGGCGCGAAATCTCCGCCGACCGGGGCCACCGCCACCGGGAAGCCCGAAGCCCCGGCCGGGAGCGGCGTGAACGCCGCCGGGCGGGGCCCGGTGGGTGCCGGACCCCGCCCGGGGCGGGTGCCTCGTGTCCGGGCGGGCCGCGCACGACGCGGCCTCTCCCGGCGACGGGTCAGTTCTTCTGGATCTGGTCGAAGCTCAGCTCGACCGGGGTCTCGCGGCCGAAGATCTCCACCAGGCCCTTGACCTTCTTGGAGTCGGCGTTGATCTCGTTGATGGTGGCCTGGAGGGTGGCGAAGGGGCCGTCGGTGACGGTGACGGAGTCGCCGACCTCGAAGTCCAGGACCTGCACCTCGACCTTGCGGCCGGGGACCGGCTCCCCCGCCGCGGCGGCCTCGGCCGCGGCCTTCTGCTCCGCCTCGGGGGCGAGCATCTTGACGATCTCGTCGAGGGTGAGCGGGTAGGGGTCGTAGGCGTTGCCGACGAAGCCGGTCACGCCCGGCGTGTTGCGCACCACGCCCCAGGACTCGTTGGTCAGCTCCATGCGAACCAGCACGTAGCTGGGGAGCTTGTTCTGGCGCACGGTGCGGCGGTCGCCGTTCTTGATCTGGACGACCTCCTCCTGCGGCACCTCGACCTGGAAGATGTAGTCCTCGACGTTGAGCGAGACGGCACGCTGTTCGAGGTTGGTCTTCACCCGGTTCTCGTAACCGGCGTAGGTGTGCACGACGTACCAGTCACCGGGCAGCAGGCGCAGTTCCTCGCGCAGGACCGCCACCGGGTCCGGCTTCTCCTCGGCCTCGGCAGCCGCCTCGTCCCCGGCGGACTCCTCGCCGGTGGCCTCCACGGCCTCCACCGCCTCCTCCTCGACACCCTCCGCGTCGGGGGTGTCGGCGGTCCCGTCGCCGGTGGGAAGGTCGATCCGCTCGGGAGTGTCCACCGCACCCGCGCTGTCGCGCGCGGTGTCGTCGCCCCCGGCGGTCGCGGCGGCCTCGTTGGGGTTCAGGTCAGACACGGTAGCTGCTTCTTCCTGGCGTCACGTGGGTGGGAACGGCCGACCCGCGCGGGCTCCGGCGTCGCCGGAACTCTCCCGGAACGACGGGGTCCCGACCCCCGGGCCGGACAGCTCAGCCGAAGACGTACTCGATGATCCGGCCGAATCCCCAGTCAAGCACAGTCAGGATCCCGATCATCACCAGAACGAAGACGATCACCGCCACGGTGTAGGTCGTCAGCTGGTGGCGGGTGGGCCAGACGACCTTCCGCAGCTCGGCCACAACCTGGCGGTAGAACAGGGCGAGACGGCCCAGTGGGCCGCGCTTGGCACGACGCCCTCGGCGACCGCCCTCGGCGCCCTCTCCGCGGGGCTCCGGTGCCTCGACGGAGTCCGTGATCCCAGCCACTCGTCCTCACCCGATCCCGGTCATGGTCGTGGCCGCCCGGACCGGCCGGGCGGCCTGTACGTCGCGATAGCAGGGCCGGAGGGACTTGAACCCCCAACCGCTGGTTTTGGAGACCAGTGCTCTACCAATTGAGCTACGACCCTTTGTGCGGCACAACCTACCCCATCGGCGGGGATCTTCCGATACCCGCGCCGGTGACTCCCGGTTGGGGCCGACGATCGACGAGTGTACGTGGTGGAAGCCGTCGCGTCGAACGCCTTGTGCCCCGGGAGTGCCCGGATGTCACCGCGGGACCGCGCCCCGACCGCCCGGGGCGCGCCCCGGAAAACCCCGGCGGCCCGCGCGGACGGGTGAATCCGGGGGCCGTGCCCCGGGTGCCCCACCGCTCCCGGGCGCCCCGTCGTCACCGGTCCCGTCACCGGTCCCGGAACGGCACGCAAGCCCCCGGGGACCGGCCGATGGCGCTCCGGTCCCCGGCCCGGCGTGGGCCGCCCGCTCACCCCGCCCCGGCCCCGTGGGCGCGCCCGGCCGTCGGACCCCGGTGCGTTCCGGGGGTCCGGACCCGGGACGATGCCGTTATGAGTGCCGCATCTGCCAACGGACAGTCAGCCGCTTCGCCGACCGGGCGCCGGGTCTCCGCCCGGGTCGGCGCGATCTCCGAGTCCGCCACCCTCGCCGTGGACGCCAAGGCGAAGGCCCTGAAGGCCGCCGGGCGTCCGGTGATCGGCTTCGGCGCCGGTGAGCCGGACTTCCCGACCCCGGACTACATCGTCGAGGCCGCCGTGGCCGCCTGCCGCGAGCCGCGTTTCCACCGCTACACGCCGGCGGGCGGCCTGCCGGAGCTGAAGCGGGCGGTCGCGGAGAAGACCCTGCGCGACTCCGGCTACGAGGTGGACCCCGCGCAGGTGCTGATCACCAACGGCGGCAAGCAGGCCATCTACGAGGCGTTCGCCGCGATCCTGGACCCGGGCGACGAGGTCATCGTCCCGGCTCCCTACTGGACCACCTACCCGGAGTCGATCCGGCTGGCGGGTGGCGAGCCGGTGGTGGTCACCGCCGACGAGACCACCGGGTACCGGGTGACCGTCGAGCAGTTGGAGGCGGCCCGCACCGAGCGCACCAAGGTGGTGCTCTTCGTCTCGCCCTCCAACCCGACCGGCGCGGTGTACCCGCGCGAGCAGGTGGAGGCGATCGGACGCTGGGCCGTGGAGCACGGCCTGTGGGTGCTGACCGACGAGATCTACGAGCACCTGGTCTACGGGGACGCGGAGTTCACCTCGCTGCCGGTGCTCGTCCCCGAACTGCGGGACCGCTGCCTGGTGGTCAACGGCGTCGCCAAGACCTACGCGATGACCGGCTGGCGGGTGGGCTGGATGATCGGCCCGCAGGACGTGGTCAAGGCCGCCGCCAACCTGCAGTCGCACGCCACCTCCAACGTCTCCAACGTCGCCCAGGCCGCCGCGCTGGCCGCCGTCTCCGGCGACCTGGACGCGGTGGCGACGATGCGCGAGGCGTTCGACCGGCGGCGGCGGACCATCGTGCGGATGCTCAACGAGATCGAGGGCGTGGAGTGCCCCGAGCCGGAGGGCGCGTTCTACGCCTACCCGTCGGTCAAGGGTCTGCTGGGCCGGGAGATCCGGGGGAAGCGGCCGGCGAGCAGCGTGGAGTTGGCCGAGCTGATCCTCGAGGAGGTCGAGGTGGCGGTCGTGCCGGGCGAGGCGTTCGGCACCCCCGGTTACCTGCGACTGTCCTACGCGCTGGGGGATGAGGACCTGGTGGAGGGCGTCTCGCGGATGCAGAAGCTGCTCGCCGAGGCGCGCGACTGACGGACCCGGGGCCTCCCGGCCCCTCCCCCCGGTCCCGTCCGGCTCGCCCGCCCCGGGCACGGAGCGTTCCCCGCTTCCGTGTTCGGGGCGGCGCCCGTTCGGGAGGCGGGACTTTCACCCGGACGCCCCGATGGGGCAGTATCCGGAGATGGCGAGTGTTCGTGACGTCCGGCTGTTGCCCAAGACCCATCTGCATCTGCACTTCACCGGCTCCATGCGGTCATCGACCCTGCTGGAGTTGGCCGACAGGTACGGGGTGCACCTGCCGGACGCGCTCAGCGGAGGTGAGCCGCCGAAGCTGCGGGCGACCGACGAGCGGGGCTGGTTCCGCTTCCAGCGCCTGTACGACATCGCGCGGTCCTGCCTGCGTTCGGAGGAGGACATCCACCGCCTGGTGCGGGAGGCCGCCGAGGAGGACCTGCGCGACGGGTCGCGGTGGCTGGAGATCCAGGTGGACCCCACCTCCTACGCGCCCCGTCTGGGCGGGCTGATCCCGGCGCTGGAGATCATTCTCGACGCGGTGGACGCCGCGCGGCGGGAGACCGGCCTGGAGATCCGGGTGCTGGTGGCGGCCAACCGGATGAAGCACCCGCTGGACGCCCGCACCCTGGCCCGGTTGGCGGTGCGCCACGCCCACCGGGGGATCGTCGGCTTCGGGCTGTCCAACGACGAACGGCGCGGCTTCGCCCGCGACTTCGACCGGGCGTTCGCCATCGCCCGTGACGGTGGCCTGCTGGCGGCTCCGCACGGTGGCGAGTTGGCGGGTCCGGAGAGCGTGCGGGACTGCCTGGACGACCTGGGCGCCGGGCGGGTGGGGCACGGCGTGCGGGCGGCCGAGGACCCCCGGTTGCTGAAACGGCTGGCGACCTCCGGGGTGACCTGCGAGGTGTGCCCGGCCTCCAACGTGGCACTGGGCGTGTACGAGCGGCAGGAGGACGTGCCGCTGCGGAAGTTGTTCGAGGCGGGGGTGCCGATGGCGCTGGGGGCGGACGACCCGTTGCTGTTCGGCGCGCGCCTGGCCGATCAGTACGAGATCGCCCGGCGGGTCCACGGCTTCACCGACGAGGAGTTGGCGGAGTTGGCCCGCCAGTCGGTGCGCGGCTCCACCGCGCCGCAGGACGTGCGCGAGAAGCTGCTGATGGACATCGACGCCTGGTTGGACTCCTGAGCCTTCGGGTCCCCGCCGGGACGGGGGCCCGGGCTCCGCTCAGAGCTCGACGCCGACCGTCACCGGCTCGTTGACCAGGGTGACGCCGAATGCCTCCCGCACTCCGGCGCGCACCTCGCGGGCGAGCGCCAGCAGATCGGCGGTGCGCGCCCCGCCCCGGTTGGTCAGGGCGAGGGTGTGCTTGCCGGAGATTCGGGCCGGGCCGTCCCCGTACCCCTTGGTGAAACCCGCGCGCTCGATGAGCCAGGCGGCGGAGGTCTTGGTCAGCCCCTCCCCCGCCGGGTACAGCGGCGGGGCGACGTCCGACCCGAGCCGCTCGACCACCCGGCGGCGGAAGGCGGCCAGGGTGTCCTCGTCGAGGATCGGGTTGGTGAAGAAGGAGCCGGCCGACCAGGTGTCGTGGTCGTCGGGGTCCAGCACCATGCCCTTGCCGGCGCGCAGCCGCAGCACACCGGCGCGGGCCTCGCCGATCGGCACCCGGTCGCCCGGGGAGACGCCGAGCAGACGGGCGGTCTCGGCGTACTTCAGGGGCGCGGAGAGCCCGCCGGCGTCCTCCAGCTCCATCCGCACGCGCAGCACCACCCAGCGGTTCGGCTCGGCCTTGAAGCGGCTGTGGCGGTAGGCGAAGCCGCAGTCGGCGGCGGAGAGGGTGACGACCTCGCCCGCGGCGCGGTCCAGGGCGACGACCTCGGTGAGCACGTCGGCGACCTCCTGGCCGTAGGCGCCGACGTTCTGCACGGGGGTGGCGCCGACGGAGCCGGGGATGCCGGCCAGGCACTCGATACCGGCCGGCCCGGCGGCCACGACGCGGTCGACCAGGGCCGCCCAGTTCTCCCCGGCGGCGACCTCCAGGCCGGTGCCCTCGAGGTGGACGCCGGTGGAGGCGACGCGCACGACGGTGCCGTCGAAGCCGTCGTCCGAGACGACGAGGTTGCTGCCGCCCCCCAGCACCAGCAGCGGGGTGCCGTCGGCGTCGGCCTCGCGGACGACCCGGACGATGTCCTCGTCGCTCTCGGCCGTGACGAGCCGGCGGGCGGGGCCGCCGAGGCGGAGGGTGGTCAGCGG
>NZ_VKHT01000840.1 GCF_014141535.1 Streptomyces alkaliphilus
GGGGGGAACACCCCGCACGTCCGGGGCCCGGGGCGCGGGCCCCGGACGGCGCCCGGGGTGGACGGGGCCCGTCCCGGGTATCCACTGGCGTGAGGGAGCGCGCACGGGTGAAGATCGGACACACCCCGATCGTCTCGACGATCAGGGGTTTCGATCGCCACCGGTCCAGGTAGGGTCTGGAAGCGTCCAGCTCCCCTTGGAGGAGGTGAGGACCGTGGCATCCCATGACGACGACACCAACCGCGGTATCCGGCCCGGTCGCGGATCGGAGGACCCGATCCCGCAGGCCGCCGACCTGGAGCAGGAGATCACAGTCCTGCGCCGCAAGCTGGCGGATTCCCCGAGACACAGCCGGGTGCTCGAGGAACGCATCGTCGAGCTGCAGACGAGTCTGGCCGGGGTCACCGCCCAGAACGAACGACTGGCGGCCACCCTCCGGGAGGCCCGTGACCAGATCGTCGCCCTCAAGGAGGAGGTCGACCGTCTGGCGCAGCCCCCCGCCGGCTTCGGGGTCTTCCTGACCGCGAACGAGGACGGCACCGCCGACATCTTCACCGGGGGGCGCAAGCTCCGGGTGAACGTCAGCCCGTCCATCGAGGTGGAGGAGCTGCGCCGGGGCCAGGAGGTGATGCTCAACGAGGCGCTCAACGTGGTCGAGGCCATGGAGTTCGAGCGCGCCGGTGAGATCGTCACCCTCAAGGAGGTCCTGGAGGACGGCGAGCGAGCCCTGGTGGTCGGGCACACCGACGAGGAGAAGGTGGTGCGGCTCGCCGAGCCGCTGATCTCCGCCACCATCCGGGCCGGTGACGCCCTGCTGCTCGAGCCCCGTTCCGGCTACGTCTTCGAGGTCATCCCGAAGGCCGAGGTCGAGGAGCTGGTGCTCGAGGAGGTCCCGGACATCGACTACACCCGGATCGGCGGCCTGGGAGGGCAGATCGAGCTGATCCGCGACGCGGTCGAGCTGCCCTACCTCCACCCCGACCTCTTCCGCGAGCACGAGCTGCGCCCGCCCAAGGGCGTCCTGCTCTACGGTCCGCCCGGCTGCGGGAAGACGCTCATCGCCAAGGCGGTCGCCAACTCCCTGGCCAAGAAGGTCGCGGAGGTCACCGGCAAGCCCGCCGGCAAGAGCTTCTTCCTCAACATCAAGGGCCCCGAACTGCTCAACAAGTACGTCGGCGAGACCGAGCGGCACATCCGACTGGTCTTCCAGCGTGCCCGGGAGAAGGCGAGCGAGGGCACGCCCGTCATCGTCTTCTTCGACGAGATGGACTCCCTCTTCCGCACCCGCGGTTCCGGGGTCAGCTCGGACGTGGAGAACACCATCGTCCCGCAGCTGCTCTCCGAGATCGACGGCGTGGAGGGGCTGGAGAACGTCATCGTCATCGGCGCCTCCAACCGGGAGGACATGATCGACCCGGCGATCCTGCGCCCGGGACGACTCGATGTGAAGATCAAGATCGAGCGCCCGGACGCCGAGGCCGCCCGGGACATCTTCTCGAAGTACCTCACACCGCGACTGCCGATCCACGCGGACGACCTGGACGAGCACCGCGGCAGCCGCGAGGCGGCGATCGACGCCATGATCCAGACCGTGGTCGAGAAGATGTACGCCGAGTCCGAGGAGAACCGCTTCCTGGAGGTCACCTACGCCAACGGTGACAAGGAGGTCCTGTACTTCAAGGACTTCAACTCGGGAGCCATGATCCAGAACATCGTGGACCGGGCGAAGAAGATGGCGATCAAGGACTTCCTCGACCACAACCGCAAGGGGCTGCGCGTCTCCCACCTGCTCGCCGCCTGCGTGGACGAGTTCAAGGAGAACGAGGACCTGCCCAACACCACCAACCCCGACGACTGGGCCCGCATCTCCGGGAAGAAGGGCGAGCGCATCGTCTTCATCCGGACGCTGGTCACCGGGAAGCAGGGAGCGGACACCGGTCGGTCCATCGACACGGTGGCCAACACCGGTCAGTACCTCTGACCACCCCGCGGGTCGTCCCCAACGGCCGGGCGCGGCGGGACCGGGTCACCCGGTCCCGCCGCGGCGGGTCGGCACGGTTCCCCCTGTGGGCGCGGCGGCGCGTCGACCGCCCGGGACGTCATCCGGCTGCGGGTTCGCCGGGGCGGACCCGCAGCCGGACGTTTTCCCCGATCGATCACAGGAAACCCGCAGTGAGATCCACACCGCGCTCCGTGGCCGTTAGGCTGGGGCGGGTGGGGGAAGGC
>NZ_VKHT01000841.1 GCF_014141535.1 Streptomyces alkaliphilus
GGCGGGGAAGTGTCCCGGAGCGAGTGATGGATGAGGCCGACACCCAGCACCACCAGGATAAGGGGCAGGACGAGGATCCCGATGAGTCCTCGGCGACGAGGAGTGCCGGCCGCCGGCCGGGGGGCGGGAGCCCGGGACTCCTGCTTGGCGGACATGAACAACGCCTTTCGAAAACGGTGGGAGGCGGGTGGTGATGAGGATGAACGGAGTGGCCGTCGTGGCCGCCGGCGGGTGACGGCGGCCACGACGGTCCGGTGTACCGGCTTCCGGATCAGGCGGTGGGCGCCCCGGTGACATGACGACGACGCAGCGCGTAGGCACCGGCACCGAGGCCACCGAGCAGCAGCGCGGAGCCGGCCGCCATGCCGCCACTGTTCTCGGTCAGGCCACCGCCGCCGGCGTGCACACCACCACGCGGCTTCTTGTGACCCTTCCAACCGTCGTGCTTCCGCTCGTCCTTCCGGTCCTTGTCCCACTTCCCATCGTGCTTGTGGTCCCTGTCGTAGCCCTTGTCACCGGACTCCGAAGCCATCACCCCCGCCACCAGAGCACCGCCGCCGGCGTGCACACCACCACGCGGCTTCTTGTGACCCTTCCAACCGTCGTGCTTCCGCTCGTCCTTCCGGTCCTTGTCCCACTTCCCATCGTGCTTGTGGTCCCTGTCGTAGCCCTTGTCACCGGACTCCGAAGCCATCACCCCCGCCACCAGAGCACCGCCGCCGGCGTGCACACCACCACGCGGCTTCTTGTGACCCTTCCAACCGTCGTGCTTCCGCTCGTCCTTCCGGTCCTTGTCCCACTTCCCATCGTGCTTGTGGTCCCTGTCGTGGTGGTCGCCGCTGGTGAACGTGCTGGTGGGCATCTCCGCCGAGACGGGAGCCTGTGCCTGGGCTGCGGGAGCGGAGATGGCGAGAGCCGCGGTAATGGCGGCGGAGACGAACACCGTGCGAGTGGCGCGCATGAGCTTTCCTTTCGTCGCGGCTGCGAGTGCCTGCACCGTGCCGACTCTTCGGACGCAGCGGCGACGTGTCTCAGACTCGGGTCAAAAATCCCGTCCCACCACCGGAGACCATCGCGTTGGGGGTAATGCGTGGGCTTATCGAGTGGAATACGGAGCCGGCTCACCCGTTCGCTCCGTCCGTGCTCCGCGTGTCCCGGCCTTTTCGGAGCAAGGGAGGTCTCACCCTCGTCGGCTTATCTCCTTCGCCTTTTCGTGCTCGGTCCCGGTTTCATCCGTTCGACCACGGAAATCGCGGGAGTCCCACGGAGGGGGCGACCCCGGCCCTTCGTGGGGGGATGGCGCGGCATCGACCGGACGGGCACCGGAGACATGCCCCACTCGCACTTCGTACGGCGTACGGTACGCTCAACGGTGCAGGGTACGAACCTGAAGTCGACGATGGGGGTCCGGAGTGGATGTCAACGGTTCGGCGGTCCTCGCCGAGGGAGTGCGCAAGCGTTACGGGGACGGGTACGCGCTGAACGGGTTCGACCTCTCCGTCCCGGGTGGAACGGTGTGCGGCCTGCTCGGACCGAACGGAGCGGGCAAGACCACAGCGGTGCGCGTCCTGGCCACCCTGCTGCGGTACGAAGAAGGTCGAGCCGTGGTGGCGGGGCACGACGTGGCCCGGGAGGCCGACCGGGTGCGTCGCCGTATCGGCCTGGTGGGGCAGAATCCGGCGGTCGACGAGGAACTGAGCGGCTATCGAAACCTGGTGATGTTCGGCCGACTCCACCGATTCGGCGCCCGGGAGGCCGGGCTCAGGGCCTCCCGATTGCTCGAGCGGTTCCAACTGGAGGAGGCTGCGGACAGGCCGGTCGGCACCTACTCCGGGGGCATGCGGCGCCGACTGGATCTGGCCGTCGGCATGATCCCGACGCCGGTCGTTCTTTTTCTGGACGAGCCCACAGTCGGCCTCGACCCACGCGGGCGCAACGAGGTCTGGAGGGCGATCCGGGAGTTGGTGGCCGACGGCACCACCGTGGTGCTCACCACCCAGTACCTGGACGAGGCCGACCAACTGGCCTCCAGGATCAACGTGATCGACGCCGGACGGGTGATCGCGGAGGACAGCCCGGAGAACCTGAAGTCCCTCGTCGGCGACGACCGCGTCGAGTTCGTCGTGCACGACGCACGGCAGTTGGGGGTCGCCGCCGCGCTGGTCGCCCGGGTGGGGGATGGGGACCCCGTGGTGGACGGGGACAACCGGCGCGTCGGGGTGCGG
>NZ_VKHT01000842.1 GCF_014141535.1 Streptomyces alkaliphilus
GGCCCACCGTGCTGCTCGCCGCCGCACTCACCGCCCTGCCCCTCCTCACCGCCTGTGGTGCCGCCCCGGAGGAGGACGCCGAAGCCGGAGCGGGCACCGCCGCCACGGCCACCTCCCTGGCGGACTTCGGGGACATGGACGCACTCGTCGAGGCCGCCGAGGCCGAGGGCCGGCTGAACGTCATCGCGCTCCCGCACGACTGGGCCAACTACGGCGAACTCATCGCCCGGTTCCAGGAGCTCTACGACATCGAGGTCGATGAGGAGGATCCCAGCGCCTCCAGCGCCGAGGAACTGGAGGCGATCCGTTCCCGCAGGGGCCAGGACCGCGCCCCCGACGTGGTCGACATCGGGGCCTCCTTCGCCTTCGGCGCCGCCGAGGAGGGCCTGTTCGCGCCCTACAGGGTGCGGGGCTGGGACGACATCCCCGACAACCAGAAGGACGCCGACGGCCTCTGGTTCCACGACTACGGCGGCTTCGTCTCCATCGGCTGCGACGCCGCGACCGTCGGAACCTGCCCCCGGACCTTCGAGGACCTGCGCAAGCCCGAGTACCGCAACATGGTCGCGCTGAACGGCAATCCGACCATGTCCGGGTCCGCGATCGCCGCCGTGCAGGCCGCCGCGCAGGCCAACGGCGGTTCCCTGGACGACGTGCAGCCGGGCATCGACTTCTTCGCCGAACTGCGGGAGGAGGGGAACTTCATCCCGGTCGAGGCCACTCCGGCCACCATCGAGAAGGGTGAGACGCCCATCACCATCGACTGGGACTACCTCAACGCCGGATACGCCGACCAACTCGATGGCTCCGGCGTGGAGTGGACCACCGTCGTTCCCACCGACGGCGTGTACGCCCAGTACTACGTCCAGGCCATCAACAAGGACGCCCCCAACCCGGCGGCGGCCCGACTGTGGATGGAGTTCCTCTACGGCGAGGAGGGCCAGAACCTCTGGCTGAAGGGCTACGCCCGCCCGGTGCTGCTGCCGGCGATGGAGCGGGACGGCACCGCCGACGCCGAGTTCCTGGCCAAGCTGCCCCCGGTCACCGTCGAGCCGGAGTTCCCGACCCCCGAGCAGTTGGAGGCGGCGCGGGACACCGTGAACGAGAACTGGGAGCGGGCGCTGTCCTGAGCGCGCGCCGCCGCGTCCCCGGGCCGTGGCGTCCGGGGCCGCGGCGGTATCCGTCGGTCGGCCCGCCGGCCGGCCCGAGATCCCGTCACACCGCTCTCCACCCGGGACCACGAGACCCATGACGACCACCCCGCTCCCCGGGCCGGCCGCCCCCGCGGCCCGTCCGGCCCGGCCACGCCGCACCACCGCGGTCGGCGGTTGGCTCGGTGCCCTGCCACTGCTGCTCTTCACCGGCCTGTGCTTCGGCGTGCCGCTGATCGCCCTGCTCACCGGGGCTTTCACCACCACCGATCCGGTGACCGGAACCACCGTCGCGACCACCGACCACCTGACCCGCTCGTTGCGGGGCCACTACCTGGACGCCCTGCTGGGCAGTCTGCGACTCTCCCTGATCACCGCCGCCATCGGCGCCGTCGCGGGCACGTTGCTGGCCCGGGCGATCGTCACCTCCCGTTCCCGGATCCTGCGCGACCTCACCCTGACCGCCTCCGGGGTGCTGGCCAACTTCGGTGGCGTGCCCCTGGCGTTCGCCTTCATAGCGACCCTCGGCATCTCCGGCGTCGTCACCCGTATGGGGGACCTGGGGGCGCGTGGCTGGAGCCTGTACACCTTCTCCGGCCTGGTCCTGGTCTACCTGTACTTCCTCATCCCCCTCATGGTGCTGGTGACCCTCCCGGCCCTGGACGGTCTGCGCCCGCAGTGGCGGGAGGCGGCGCTCGACAGCGGTGCGGGGACCCTGCGGTACTGGTGGCACATCGGCCTGCCCATCCTGACCCCGGCCCTCCTCGGTGGGTTCGTCCTGCTGTTCGGCACCGCCTTCGCCGCCCACGCCACCGCCGCCGCGCTGGTCGGCTCCGGGGGGATGTTGCCGCTGGTCACCCTGAAGATCGCCGACGCCCTCGGAGGGAACGTCCTCATCGGTCAGGAGGGCGTGGCGCTCGCCCTGGCCCTCGACATGATCGCGGTCGCCGCCGTCGTGATGGCGGTTTACCTGCCCCTCCAGCGACGGAGCGCCCGATGGCTGCGCTGAACCCGGCACCCGCTCCCGTCCCGGCTCCCGGGGCGACCGCCCCCGACCCGGCTCCCGGC
>NZ_VKHT01000843.1 GCF_014141535.1 Streptomyces alkaliphilus
CGGCCTCCGGGGTCGGGGCCGTTCCGGTCGGCCGCCCCGACCCCGGAGGCCGGGGGCCGGGGCGGGGCCCGGGTCAGAGATCGGCGACCATCCCGGCGATCATGGCCCGGGAGGCGTCCGTCGAGGCCGCCTCGATGACCAACTGGTTCATCACGTGCCGGTAGTGCTCCACGTCGGCCGTCCGGTCCACGTAGTGGCCGCTGAGCGGCTGTTCCAGGTAGACGATGTCCGGCAGGTCGTCCACGGGGGGACGCAGCAGCATGATCGGGCCGCCCATCGCGGGGTGCCCACCGGCGGAGAAGGGCATCACCTGGATGGTGACGTTCGGCAGCTCGGACATCTCCAACAGGTGCCGCAACTGGGCCCGGTGGACGCGGGGCCCGCCGAGCGGACGGCGCAGCGCCGCCTCGTCGATGACCACCCACAGCTTGACCGGGGGGACGCGGTGCAGGGCCCGGCGGCGCTCGATCCGCAGCTCCACGCGGCGTTCGACCGTCCTGTCCGTCTCGCCGTCGCGGGTGAGGCGGAACAGCTCCCTGGCGTAGTCCTCGGTCTGCAGCAGACCCGGGATGAACTGGAGTTCGTAGGAACGGATCATGTCGGCCGCCTGCTCGAGGCCGAGGAACAGCTCCAGGTGCCGGGGGACCACGTCGTGGTAGGTGTGCCACCAACCGGGGGTGTTGGCCTGCTCGGCGAGGGCGAGGAGGGTGGCGCGGTCGGCCTCGTCGGTGACGCCGTACAGGGTCAGCAGGTCGGCGACGTCGCGCGTCTTGAAGCCGGTGCGGCCCGCCTCCAGACGACTGATCTTGGAATGGGAGGCCCGGATGACGTCCCCGGCCTCACTGCCGGTGACCCCGCACTGCTCGCGCAGTCGGCGGAGTTCGGCGCCGAGCATCATCCGGGGGACGGTGGGGCCCGTCGCCGTGCCGGGCCCTC
The DNA here is from genome assembly GCF_014141535.1 of Streptomyces alkaliphilus. Classification (GTDB taxonomy): domain Bacteria; phylum Actinomycetota; class Actinomycetes; order Streptomycetales; family Streptomycetaceae; genus Streptomyces; species Streptomyces alkaliphilus. Next base: position 937 of record NZ_VKHT01000843.1, read on the forward strand.
CCCGTCCCGGCTCCCCGGTCCGGGCACCCTCCGGTGTCATGAGGCTCATGTCCGTTCCCATACCGTCGCCGTCACTCCGTCTCGCCTCCGGGACACGCCCCGTGCCCCGCTCGTCCGGTGCGGGCGGACGGTGACCACCGATCGCCCGCACCCCCCCTTCCGGGGTCAGCATGTCACGGCTTGCGCCCCACCGCGCCGGCCGCGTGAACCCCCGCCGGGGGCTCGAACGGGCTGGGTTCGGGCCGCCATTCGTAGCAGGGCACCACCCCGGGCTCGACGAGTTCCATGCCGGTGAAGAACCGTGCGATGCGCTCGTGGCTGCGCAGGTGGTACACCACGGCGCCGCGCTCGTTGTGCATCCGCTGCGCCTCGTTCAACTCCGGGCTGGTGTCGGTGCCGTCGCAGATCACCAGGTGGCTGCCGGAGGGGAGGGCGGCCGTCAGCCGGGCGAGGACGTCGTCGGCCACCTCCTCGTCGTAGTGACCGAGGATGCCGCTGAGCACCAGGGCGATCGGGCGGTCGAAGTCCAGGGTGTCGGCGGCGGCGCGCAGGATGGCGTCGGTGTCCCGCAGGTCGGCGTCGAGGTATGCGGTGGCGCCCTCGGGGGTGCTGGTGAGCAGGGCCCGGGCGTGGGCGAGGACCAACGGGTCGTTGTCCACGTAGACGATGCGGCTCCCGGGGGCCACCCGCTGGGCGACCTCGTGGGTGTTGTCCACCGTGGGCAGCCCGGTGCCGATGTCGAGGAACTGACGGATACCGGCGTCCTCGGCGAGGTGCCGGATGGCGCGGGCCAGGAAGTGGCGGAAGGCCCGGGCGTTGTCCGCGATGGCGGGGAACGCGGCCGCGAATTGGTCGGCGGCGATACGGTCCGCCTCGTAGTTGTCCTTGCCGCCGAGCCAGTAGTTCCACATCCGGGCGGAGTGCGGCACCGAGGTGTCGAGGCCGGGGTTGGGCCGCCGGTGGGTGGAGGATGCGTCGTCTGTCACGGAGGAGTCTCCCGGATATGCGTCGGTCACAGGGCGCTTCGAACACCGGTCCCCGCGTCGAGCGCCCGGGAAGCCGTCCGTGCACGACAACATCCATGATGCGTGTGGCAGTTGACACCGGCACGGGCGGCGAATCGCCAGCCTACCCGCCCGTTCACCAACCAGCCAGGTCCTGTGGTGCCACCCTGTCCGGGACCTCCCGGCCGCGATGCTCCGGGAAGGGGGTGAACACCGCGCGGCGGGGATTCGAACACCGCGCGAGTTGGTTCGGTCACCCCGATCCGGCC
>NZ_VKHT01000844.1 GCF_014141535.1 Streptomyces alkaliphilus
ATTCCCGGGCTCCCCGGGCTCCCCGTCCCGTCGCCCGTCGGCACCCCGCCGGAGCCGAGCAGGGCCCGGAAGACCTCCGCCGATCGGGGGTTCCGCCCGCACCACCACACGCCGTGCGGGCAGTAATCGCTGATCGTGTGATAGATCGGTTGGTGTTCGGCGATCCACTCCAGCATCCGCAGCATGTACTCCGGATTGTCGCCGTTGCGGAACAACCCCCATTCCGGATACGAGATCGGCTTTCCCCGGGCCGCCGCGAACTCCACGTGGTCGCGCAGCCCCAGGGGCTGTTCCACGTGCTCGTCGAAGGTGTTTCCCGGCGGCTGGTCGTAGGAGTCCATGCCGATGATGTCCACCACGTCGTCACCCGGATAGCAATCGGTCCACGGGATCGCGTCGGTACCGCGATTCGGAGCGAAATCGAAACGGAATTCCTGACCCGGAACCGACCGCATCGCGGTGACGATCCGCCGCCAATACTCCTTCCACGCCGCCGGGTCGGGAGCGCAACGGTGCGTGTAGGTGGTGCCGTTCATCTCCCAGCCCAACACGATCACGGTGTCCGACAACCCGAGGCCCACCAGCCGCTCGGCGAGGGTGCGGAACCGCCGGTCGTGGTCCCCCCGCGCCCCGGCGGACAGCAGTCGGGCCACGGTGCGGTCCGGCACCCGGCCCTCGCTGCGCTCCAGCATCGGCACGTTCAGCACGAACATCCGCTCCGGCGTGCCCCGCCGCCATTCGGCCCAGGGGCGCAGGAACTCCGGCCGGCCCTCGATGTTCTCCCACACGTCACCGGGCAGGTAGGTGTGTCCGACGGTCATCTCGGGGCCGTTCAGCCACTCCTGGAAGCGCCCGGAGCGCAGGATGCCCTCGGGGCCGGATCCGAGGAACGCGCCGAAGGAGATCCCGGCGGGCACCCCGTCGGCGTCCTCCGCTCCCGGCGCGGTCCCGGTCCCCGCCGGGTCATCCGCCGCTCGGCCCGTCGCTTCCCCGGTTGTTCCCCCGGCCGCTTCCCCGGCCGGTGTCGGAGCGGGCGCCGACGTCCCGGGTGGGGGCTGGGGTTCACCCACCGCCCCCGGGGCCGCCCCCGGTGCCGGGGCCGTGAGCAGCAGCGCGAGGACCGCGCCCAGCACCGGCGCGCCGATTCCCAACGGCATTTTTCCTCCTGGTGTCGGTGTGACCGGACGACCGGATGGCCGATGCGGGTGGACCGGGTGTTCCCGTCGAGGTGATCCGGGCCGACATCCTCCGCTTTCCGGGGGCGACGCGCAGGATTTTCCACGCCTTTCGGTATGTGCCGTGCGACCCCGTCACCCCGGTGGCGCAATGGTGTTCCCGGAATGATTCCGCTTCGGACTCCGGGAACCGGGATCAATCAGAATATCTCTACAATGGGCTGCCCGAACGCTTTCCGGTAGTCCGATCGGGGCGCCAAATGCCCGAGCGGGTCGGAACCGTGAAGTATGCCGTCCCATGGGATCGCTCGACACGGCCGTGCCCGCCCTTTTGTTCCGCCTGGATCGCAACCCCTTCCACCACGGTTCCCTCGGGGCCGCGCGTTCTCTGGGGCGCGCCGGGGTACGGGTGCACGCCTTCACCGAATCCGTCCACGGGCCGCTGGCCTCCTCCCGCCACGTGAGGCGGGTGTACCCGATGCCGTCCCCCGCCTCGAACACCTCGGCGGAGTAGCCCCGGCGGGCCAGTTCGATCGCGGCGGTCAGGCCGTTCGGGCCCGATCCCACCACCACAACGTCACGCAATGAGGCCACGGTGTCGGCTCTCCCCTCGCGGTTGGGGTTCAGGCGGCGTCGGTTCGTCCCGCCGCCAGCAGGTCGAGAATACGTCGCGCGGTCGCCTCGTCGCGGGCGGCGGTGAACGGCAGGGCGTTGCCCCCCGCCAGCCGGAACGGCTTTCCGGCGACGGTGCGTTGCACCCCGCCCGCCTCGGTGACCAACAGCAGGCCGGCCGCGTGGTCCCAGGGGAACTCCCAGCTGAAGGCGATGGCGTCCAGCTCCCCGCGCGCCACCCGCAGGTACTCCAGGCCGGCGGCGCCCCCCGGCCGCGGGGCCACGCCCTCGCTCCACAGCCCCAGCAGCGCCCTGCGCTGGTCGGGGGCGACGTGATCGGGGTCGGAGCAGGCGACACGCAGCGGCTCGTTCCACGGGCGCGGGGTGGGGGCGGGCAGCGGCGCGCCGTTCAGGCGGACAC
>NZ_VKHT01000845.1 GCF_014141535.1 Streptomyces alkaliphilus
TCCCACGCCCGGCCGCCCGTGCACCGTCGTGCGCCGTGACCTTCCACGGCCCGGTTGCGTTACGGTGACGGATCGTCGGATCACCCGGGGTGTGGCGGGGACACCCGATCCCCCGGGACCGTCCGATGCCCCGACCCGGGTCCCGGGCCCTCCGCCCATCGCCGCGGCGATGGCGTCCCCCGGTCGGGTCGGACCGAACCCACAGGGAGTCCAGCCGATTCCCGTCGGGGAGCGACCGGGAGCCGTGGTGCCCCGGACGCCCGTCGACGGAGGGGAGCCGCGAACGATGTCATCCCTACCCGATCCCCCCGACCCCGGAGGGCCGGACGGCCCGGTCCCCGGCCCACGTCGCCGTCTCGTCCCCACCGACGCGCCCGACACCCCACCACCGGTCCGCTCCGGGCGGGACCTCCTCGGGCCGGGCGGTGCGGGCGAACCCGTCCCGACTCCGTCCCGTCGACCCGTGCCGGCCCTGGAACTCCTGGTGCACGGTGTCGGCGGGGCCACCCCGCAGGAGATGCTGGGGGACCCGGGCGCGGTCCGCGTCACCGGCGACCGCACCGCCGCCATCCACCGCGCGGCCGATGACCTCACCGACCGTCCCTGGGACGACGAGCGACCGGTCCGCGAGGCGTACACCTGGTCCAACCTCACCTCCGGCAACGGGGCGCGTGCCCTGTGGCTGCTGCTCCTGCCCTTCATGATCGTCAACATGGCGCACTGGATGCGGCCCGCCACTCCCGGGCACGGTCGGTCCCACCGCTGGTACGACGTCCTCATCCGCCTCACCGCCCTGTCGTTGACGGTACTGCTGGTCGCCGGTGCCTGCGTCGTGACCATGGACCTGCTGGCCTGGCAGTGCGCCGCCGCGCCGTTGTGCGCGGACCGCAGCGCCTGGTTCCGCTTCCTGGCCGAGCCGGGTGGCTGGTGGGCCCACCCGGGGCGGCGCCTCGCTCTGGCCTCGGCCCTGCCGACCCTGTTGGTCGGTCTGTTGTGGTGGCTCTCCCGCCGAACCTGGAGCGCCTACGAGTCCGCCTATCCTCCCGTGCGACTGCGCGCGGACAACGGGCGGGGAGCCCAGTTGGGCCTGCCCGGCTTCTGGTACGGGCGGGGCGTGGTGGGACGGCTGCGGGCCGCGCACACCGCCGCCGGACTCCTCACGATCGTCGCCGTCCTGCTCACCGGCTCACTGATCCGCGATCTCTCGCCCGAGGGCACCCCGCACCTCCTCCCGGTCGGACTGGCACTCGCCGGTGTCGGCGGGGCACTGGGGGTCATGGTCCTTCGGATAGTGGTGCGCGCCGGTCGCACGGAGACCGACCGGGACGTGCGGCCGCTTCCCCGCTACGTCACCGCCCTTCCGGTGGCCTGTCTGCTTCTGCTGCTGCTCTGCCTGGTCCACTCGATGCCGGTGCGTGACGGTTTCGAGAGCTCCGGTGCCCATCCCTCATCCTGGGGCTTCCCCGTTCTCACCGCGATCCAACTCGTGTTGGTGGTCATGCTGGCGGCGGTGGCGATTCGTCTGCACCTCACCGCCCCGCGCACCGATCGTGGGGTGCTCGGGGGCCTCGGCGGCCCGGCCGCCGCCCTTCTGGGGTGCGCTCTGGGAGGGCTGCTCACCGGTGGGGTCGCCGCCCGATTCGCCGACTGGCTCGACCCCCACTCCACCCTCGGCGGTCCCGGGATCCTGACCGGCCCCCCGGTCCTGCACACCTGGCAGGCGGCGACCCTCCCGGCCCTGCTGTGCGTGGTGGCCGTGCTCGCCCTCGTCCTGGCGATCCGCACCCGGCTGGAGAGCCGAGGGCTCACCGCCGGCGTCCTCGGCCGTTACCCGGAGGAGAGCCGCCGCCCCCACGAGGTGCGCACCACCCGCCTGGCCTCCGCGGTCGCCCGGGCCCGGCTCACCGACCGCGCGCCCGGGATGTTCGGCACGGTGGTCATCGCGTCCCTGCTGCTGGGGTCGGGAGCGGCGCTGGGGGCGGGCCTGACCGGGGTCACCCCCGCCACCGCCGCCCGGGACTGGCCAGGGCCCGTCTCCGGGTTCGCCTCCCTCTCCCAGGCGGTGGGCTCCTGGAGCATGGGGATAGGAGTCGTGGTCCTGGTGGCCATGGGACGCCGTGCCTACCGTGACCCCGCGGCCCGCCGTACCGTGGGGATCCTCTGGGACGTGGGCACCTTCTGGCCGCGAGCCGCCCACCCCTTCGCCC
>NZ_VKHT01000846.1 GCF_014141535.1 Streptomyces alkaliphilus
CAGGGCGGGGTGGCCGCGGGGGAGTCGATCGCGGTGCCCCGGTCGGCGCGGTCGCCGCTGTCCGCCAGGGGGATCCCGGTGGAACCGGCCGTGCCCGGTGGGTCGAGCACGGCTTCCGGCAGCGGACCCGATGCCACCGGCCGGCCGGCCTCCAGGAGGGACAGCGCGCGACGGGCCCGGGCCGCGGTGTCCCCGCCCGCCGGATCGGCCAACGCCAGGCAGGCGGCCTCGTCCCCCACCTCGTCCGGAACCCACCTCATCCCGGGGGCGGCACCCCGGGCCGTGCGGTGTTCCGTCCTCGCCGCGTCCGCCGCCACCAGCGGCAGCCACTCCACGGCCCGGGCGGCCAGGTCCGCCGCCCCCGTGGGGTCGATCGGCTCGAGCAGACGGGCGGCGTGAAGCACGGACTCCATCCGCAGGGAGGGACGGGCGGTCTCCGACGCGGCGACGACCGCCAGGGCGTCGGCGGCGGCACGGCGGTCGGCCACCGACCCCGTCAGCTCGTGCCGGCGCGCGAGCGCCCGCCCCAGGTCGGCCCAGCGGGGCACGGCCACCGCCGGGACGGCCCCGGGGGTCGGCGTCACGGGCGGGGCGGCACCGTCAAGGTCCCCCGGGTCATCGTCCCCGCTCCCGCCGGGCCGGCCGCTTCCGCAGGCGTCCAGGAGCACGTCCACGGCGCGCTCCAGGTCGCCCTCGGAACCGGCGTGCGCGTGCCGGTCCCGCAGTACCGCCCCGAGGTTCCCCGACAGCGCCGGCCGCAGCGGATGCTCCGCCGGAAGTGCCGCGATCGCCTCCTCCAGGGCGGCGACCGCGTCGTTGAGGGCGTTGGGATCCCGACCCCGCTCGTGCCGCAGCCACAGGGCGGTGGCCAGGTTGGAGAGCGCGGCCGAGCGGGCCGGCTCCCCCGGCCCGCTCGCGGCGACCGCCCGTCGAGCCGCATCCACGGCCCGTTCGAGGTCCTCCGCCGAGTTCGTGAGCCGGTGCCGCACCTGGAGCAGGGCACCGAGGGCGTCCGGTCGCGCGACGCCGGCCGGGGCGCCGGGCGGGGTGATGGCCACCGCCAACTCCCCGGCCTCCACCGCGGCGTCCAGTGCCGAGGTCTCGCCGGTCCGCTCCCAGCGCAGCCGCAGTGCCGTCGCCAGCGCCTGCAGGCGCTCCGGACGGCGCGAGTCCTCCCCGGCCGGGGCGATCAGCGCACGGCGGGCGCACTCCACGGAGCGTTCGGCCGCCCGCTCGTCCCCCGTCCGCTCCCAGCGCACCCGCAGCGCGAGGCCCAGCAGCGCGAGCGCCTCCGCGCCGGCCGCGGTCACCGGCTCCCCGACGGGGGGAGCGCCCGAGGGGCCCTCCAGGAGGCGGATCGCCTCGTCCACATGCGTGGTGTCGGTGCCCGGCGCGCGTTCCCCGACGGCGATCAGGGCGGCGGCCGGCGCACCGGTGACGACCTCCCGCCGGACCCGTTCCTCCTCGGTCCCCCCGTCCGCGGGGACGGGGAGCGTCACGGCGAGACGCGCGAGACGCAGGGCCTCCAGCAGGTCGGGCGACTCCGCGCCGAGGTCTCCGGCGGGGGATTCGCCCGACCCGTGTCGCCACAGCAGCCACCGTGACAGGTGGGCCAGGGCGAGGGGGCGGTCCCGGTGCTCCCCCGGCAGGTCCCGCAGGACGCGACGCCACAGGGCGATGGTCTCCGAGGTGTCGAAGGCGGTGTCGGGGCCCCCGATGGGGACGGGGGCCCCGAGGGGGTCTCCCGTCAGGACGGGGACGGCGCGCTCCGCCAGCGCGGACAGCGCGGCGGAGGGCAGCCGCCGCACGTGTTCGGCGTCCCGCGGTGCCCACAGGTAGCAGGGCAGGAGGGCGTCCAGGGCGGCCCGGCGCTCGCGTTCGGCGGCCCGGCGACGGAAGCGGATGCCGTCCGCCCGCAGCCACCGCACCCATCCCAGGACGTAGTGCGCCTCGATGAGGGCGGAGCCACCGTCCGGCTCGGCGCCCGGCTCCGGGGACACGTTCAGCAGGGAGGCCAGCCGGTCCGCCTCGCGTCGCGTCCCGCGCTCCAGCACGGGGGAGTGGTCGGCCTCGGTCCGGATGCGACGCAACCGCTGCCGCAGGACGTGCGTCAGTACTCCGCGTTCCCGGCGCACCGCCTCCCCGTCGGAGGCGACACCGCCGGAGACGGCGGGTGGCGGCGGCCCCCCGCCGGTGGTCTTCGGC
>NZ_VKHT01000847.1 GCF_014141535.1 Streptomyces alkaliphilus
GAGGGGAGGGCCGGCAGGGGTTCCACCAGCGTCGGGCAGGTCATCCGCCGATCCGGACCGGTGGTGTGCTCGTCACCGGTCAACTCCAGGGCCAGGGAGTGCCGCACGTCCTCGGAGGACGCCGCCAGCCGCAGCTCCAGGGCGCCGGGCTCCACGATCCGGCGGCCCGGCCGCAGGGTGTAGGAGGCCAGGTCCGGGTGGACGGTCAGGGTCACCCGGGCGGAGGCGCCGGCCTCCAGGGACACCCGGGCCCACCCGATCAGCCGCTGCACCGGGCGCACGATCCGGGCCACCGGGTCGTGCAGGTACAGCTGCACGATCTCGGTCCCCGCCCGGTCACCGGTGTTGCGCACCGTCACCGACACCCGGGCGACGGCCTCCCCGGTGCCGTTCGCGCCCCGCCCGTCGGTGGGCAGCGTCGGGGTGTCGATGGTCGGGTCCTCCCAGGCGAAGGAGGTGTAGTGCAGGCCGTGGCCGAAGGGGAACAGCGCGCCCGGGTCCAGCGAGCTGGCGTCGTTGTGCCGACCCAGCGGCGGGGCCAGATACGTCGTCGGCTGGCCGCCGGCGTGGCGCGGCACCCCGACCGGCAGCCGACCGGAGGGGTTGACCCGACCGGAGAGCACGCCGGCGACGGCCGGCCCGCCCTCCTCGCCGGGGAAGAACGCCTGGACGATCCCGGCCAGTCGGTCGGACCAGCGCCCCAGCGCGTAGGGGCGCCCGGTCAGCAGTACCGCCACGACGGGGACACCGGTGTCCACCAGGGCGTCCAGGATCGCGCCCTGACCCTCGGGCAGGTCGAGGTCGGCGGCGTCGCAACCCTCGCCGGAGGTGCCCCGGCCGAAGAGTCCCGAGCGGTCGCCCAGCGCCACCACCCACACGTCCGGGCGGGCGCCGTCGGCCGTCGGGAGGGAGAGCGCGGCGGCGGTGCCGGGGTCGGGGTGGTGGTCGATGGTCGCGTGCGGCAGTTCCGCGCGCAGCGACTCCAGCAGGCTCGGCAGCTCCACACCCAGGGGCAGTTCGGGGTGCTCCACGCCCACGTGCCGGGGGAAGGTGTAGCAGCCCAACATGGCGGCGGACTCCTCGGCGAACGGCCCGGTGACCCCGATCCGCAGCCCCGCCCGCAACGGGAGGGTTCCGTCGTTGGCCAGCAGGATCACGGACTCCTCGGCCAGCCGGCGGGCGACGTCCCGCAGGGCCGGCGGGTCCAGGTCGATCCGCGGACCGCGTCCGTCGGGGGAGCCGTCGCCCGGTCCGTCCGGGGTGACCAGCGAGGCCGGGGCGCCGGGGCGCAGGGCGGGCGCGGTCGGGTCCCAGTCGGGGTCCAGCAGCCCCAGTTCACACTTCTGGATCAGCACCCGCAGCACCGCGCGGTTCACCAGTTCCTCCGGCACCGCACCGGAGCGCACCGCGTCGATCAGCGGTTCGCCGTAGCAGCGCAGGACCGGCAGCTCCACGTCCACGCCGGCCTCCAGGGCCAGCGCCGCTGCCGTCCCGGGGCCGTCGGCCACCCGGTGGGAGAGCTCCAGGAAGGAGATGCCGAAGTAGTCGGCGACGACCGTGCCGGTGAAGCCCCAGCGCTCGCGGAGCAGTTCGGTGAGCAACTCCGGGTCACCGGCGGAGGGCACGCCGTCGGTGTCGGTGTAGGCGTGCATCACCGACCGGGCACCGCCCTCGCGCAGCGCCAGCTCGAAGGGCGGCAGGATGACGTCGGCCATCTCGCGCGGCCCCATGGACACCGGGGCGTGGTTGCGCCCGGCCCGGGAGGCGGAGTAGCCGGCGAAGTGCTTGAGGGTGGCCACGATCCCGGACGACTCCAGGCCGCGCACATAGGCGGTGGCCAGCTCGGCGACCAGCTGCGGGTCCTCGCCGATGGACTCCTCGGTGCGCCCCCACCGGGGGTCGCGCACCACGTCCAGGACGGGGGACAGGCCCTGGTGGATGCCGACCGCGCGCATGGACTCGCCGATCATCGCGGCGGCCCGCTCCAGCAGCTCGGGGTCGAAGGTGGCGCCCCAGGCCAGAGGGGTCGGCAGGATGGCGGCCTGCCAGGCGGTGAAGCCGGTCAGGCACTCGTCGTGCGCCTGGGCGGGGATACCGAACCGGTTGTTGGCCATCACGCGCCGCTGGAGCTCGGCCAGCGCGCGGGCGCCCTCCAGCGGGTCCACCGGGAGGGTCCCGAAGGGGCGGGTGAGCTGGCCGGGGC
>NZ_VKHT01000848.1 GCF_014141535.1 Streptomyces alkaliphilus
GCCCGGGGGCGGGGCCCGGGACGGCCCCCGCGTCCTCAGGCGTTGCCGACACGCCGCTTCCTCCGCGACTCGATCAGCGTCTCCTGGATGTTGCGCAGCGGCTCACCGTTCGCGTCCACCGCGTGCCGGGTCCACTCGCCGTCCGGACCCAGGTGCCAGGAGGCGGTGGAGTCGGCGGCGCCGGTGGCCAGCAGGCGGGTGAGCGCGGAGCGGTGCGCCGGGTCGGCGACCCGCACCAGCACCTCGATCCGCCGATCCAGGTTGCGGTGCATGAGGTCGGCGCTGCCCAGCCACACCTCGCTCTCGCCGCCGGCGGCGAACGCGTACACCCGCGAGTGCTCCAGGAACCGGCCCAGGACGCTGCGGACCCGTATGTTCTCCGACAGCCCCGGCACACCGGGCCGCAGCGCGCAGATGCCCCGCACCCACACGTCCACCGGCACCCCCGCCTGCGAGGCGCGGTACAGGGCGTCGATGATCCGCTCGTCCACCAGGGAGTTGAGCTTGAACCGGACACCCGCCGGCCGTCCCGCCCGGTGGTGGGCGATCTCCCGACGGATCCGCTCGACCAGCCCGTCGCGCAGCGAGCGCGGCGCCACCAGCAGCCGGCGGTAGGTCTCCCGGCGGGAGTAGCCGGAGAGGCGGTTGAACAGGTCGGACAGATCCGCGCCGACCTCCGGGTCGGCGGTCAGCAGCCCCAGGTCCTCGTAGAAACGGGCGGTCTTGGGGTGGTAGTTGCCGGTGCCGATGTGGGCGTAACGGCGCAGGTTGTCGCCCTCCTGTCGGACCACCAGGGACAGCTTGCAGTGCGTCTTGAGGCCGACCAGGCCGTAGACGACGTGGCAGCCGGCCTCGACCAGCTTGTGCGCCCACTTGATGTTGGCCTGCTCGTCGAAGCGGGCCTTGATCTCCACCAGCACCAGCACCTGTTTGCCGGACTCCGCCGCGTCTATCAGCGCGTCCACGATCGGGGAGTCACCGGAGGTCCGGTAGAGGGTCTGCTTGATCGCCAGCACGTCGGGGTCGGCGGCGGCCTGCTCGACGAACGCCTGCACCGAGGTGGAGAAGGAGTCGTAGGGGTGGTGCAGCAGCACGTCCCGCTCGCGCAGCGCGGCGAAGATGTCGGGCGGGGACGCGGACTCGACCTCCGCCAGGTCGCGGTGGGTCCCGGCGATGAACTTGGAGTACTTCAGCTCCGGCCGGTCCAGGTCCGCGATGGCGGACAGGCCGGTGAGGTCCAGGGGCCCGGGCACCTTGTAGACCTCGTTCCCGGAGATCTTCAACTCCCGCACCAGCAGGTCGAGGACGTCCGGGTCGATGGACTCCTCGACCTCCAGGCGCACCGGCGGGCCGAAGCGACGGCGCAACAGCTCCTTCTCCAGCGCCTGGAGCAGGTTCTCCGTGTCGTCCTCCTCGACCTCCAGATCCTCGTTGCGGGTGACCCGGAAGTGGTGGTGGGCCAGCACCTCCATGCCGGGGAACAGTTCCTCCAGGTGCGCGGCGATGACGTCCTCGACCGGCACGTACCGTTGCGGGGAGACCTCCTGGAAACGGGTCAGCAGCGGCGGCACCTTCACCCGGGCGAAGTGCTTGTGACCGGTGGTGGGGTTGCGGACGACGACCGCGAGGTTGAGCGAGAGCCCGGAGATGTAGGGGAACGGGTGCGCCGGGTCCACCGCCAGCGGGGTGAGCACGGGGAAGATCTTCCGCCGGAAGAGGGAGAACAGGCGGATCTGCTCCTCCTCGGTCAGCTCGGGCCAGCGCAACAGGTGGATGCCCTGTGCGGCCAGCTCCGGTGCCACCCCCTCGTGGTAGCAGGCGGCGTGGCGGGTCATCAGCTCCCGGGTGCGGTTCCAGATGATCTCCAGCACCTCGCGCGGCTGATAGCCGGAGGCGGCCCGGGTGGCGACGCCGGTGGCGATCCGGCGCTTGAGGCCCGCCACCCGGACCATGAAGAACTCGTCCAGGTTGCTGGCGAAGATGCCCAGGAAACGGGTGCGTTCCAGGAGCGGGGTGGAGGGGTCCTCGGCCAGTTCCAGCACCCGCTCGTTGAAGGCCAGCCAGCTCCGCTCACGGTCCAGGAAGCGGTCCTCCGGCAGCTCCCCGCGCTCGCCGGGACGCTCCCCCGTCCGCCCGGCGCCGCCGGGGCGGGCCCGTGCCGGAGTGCCGGCCCGCCCGTCCCCCTCGGCCGCGTCGTCGTC
>NZ_VKHT01000849.1 GCF_014141535.1 Streptomyces alkaliphilus
CGTCCGGATGGTGGACGCCTCGACGGCGCCCCGACCCCCCGTCCGCCCCCCGGCGGGGCGCGCTACGGGTGATCCCCGCCATCCATGCGGGCTTCATGGGCACGTAACACTCCGTGGGCCATTGTCATGGTCGTGAAACATCCGGCGGCATCGACCGAAACCCCTCTCCGGGAGTGTGTGGCGCATCCCGACCCGCCCAGAATCCGCCCGCACGGGTCGTTACCACTGAGGAGACGTTCACCTTGGAAGCAGCAGATATCGCATTTGTGGTGATCTGTGCCGCCATGGTCATGCTGATGACCCCCGGCCTCGCCTTCTTCTACGGCGGCATGATCCGTGTCAAGAGCGCGCTCAACATGTTGATGATGTGCTTCATCGCGATGGGCATCTCCAGCGTGCTGTGGGTGCTCTACGGCTGGAGCCTCGCGTTCGGCACCGACGTCAACGGTGAGGGGGGCGGCATCTTCGGCAACCTCGACTTCGTCGGCTTCCGGGGCATGCTCGACCTGGACAACTCCCCCGAACTGCTCACCATCGCCCTCTTCCAGCTGATGTTCGCCGTCCTGACGCCGGCCCTCATCAGCGGTGCCCTGGCCGAACGGGTCAAGTTCAGCGCCTGGGTGCTGTTCATCGCCGTGTGGGTGTCGATCGTCTACTTCCCGGTCGCGCACTGGGTCTGGGGCGAGGGCGGCTGGATCGGCGGCCTGGAGATCGACGGTCGGGAGGTCATCGACTTCGCCGGCGGCACCGCGGTCCACATCAACGCAGGCATCGCGGCCCTGGCGGTGGTCCTGGTCATCGGCAAGCGGATCGGTTTCAAGAAGGACTCGGGCATGCGCCCGCACAACCTGCCCATGGTGCTGCTGGGCGCCGCCCTCCTGTGGTTCGGCTGGTTCGGCTTCAACGCCGGCTCGGAGCTGGCCGCCAACGGGACCACCGCTCTGATGGCCCTCAACACCATGGTCGCCACCGGCACCGCCGTCCTCGGCTGGCTGATCTACGAGCGCCTGCGCTACGGCGCCTACACCACCCTGGGCGCCGCCTCCGGTGCCATCGGCGGTCTGGTCGCCATCACCCCGGCCGGCGCGGACGTGACCCCCATGGGCGCGATGGCCATCGGCCTGGTATCCGGCGCGGTCTGCGCCTGGGCGGTGGGCCTGAAGTACAAGCTGGGTTACGACGACTCCCTCGACGTCGTCGGCGTCCACCTCGTCGGCGGCCTCATCGGCACCCTCATGGTCGGGTTCCTGGCCATCGAGGTCGGTGGGTTCGCCCAGTTCGCCCTGCAGGCCATCGCGGCGGCCGCGGTGCTCGTCTACTCCTTCGTCGTCACCCTGCTGCTCGCCCTGGCCATCAAGCACACGATCGGATTCCGGGCCGAGGAGGACGCCGAACTGACCGGCCTGGACCAGGTCTACCACGCGGAGAGCGGGTACGACTTCAGCCAGTCCGGCGGCGGTTCCGCCGCCGGTTCCGCCGGGGTGCAGGCCCCGGCCGCCACGCAGACCGGTGAGAAGAAGGTGGACGCATGAAGCTCATCACCGCGGTGATCAAGCCGCACCGGATGGATGAGGTCAAGGACGCCCTCCAGGCGTTCGGGGTGCACGGCATGACGGTCACCGAGGCCAGCGGCTACGGTCGCCAGCGCGGTCACACCGAGGTCTACCGGGGCGCGGAGTACACCGTGGACCTGGTGCCCAAGACCCGCCTGGAGATCCTGGTCGAGGACGAGGACGCCGAGCAACTGATCGACGTCATCGTCAAGGCCGCCCGCACCGGCAAGATCGGCGACGGGAAGGTGTGGAGCGTTCCCGTGGAGTCCGCGGTGCGGGTGCGCACCGGGGACCGGGGAGCGGACGCCCTCTGATCCGGGTCATCCCGCCCGGGGGGTTCCGGTGAACACCGGAACCCCCCGGGCCGGCCCCTCTCCGGTGGGACCCGGGGCTCCCACCGAGGAGGGGACCCCACCGGGCGCGAACGCCCCGGAAGGACACCGACCGACCACAACCGGGAGCCGTGATCGCATGACCGCCGACACCAGCCGCGCCACCGGCGACCCGACCGGATCCGACGACTCCTACCCCGCCGCCCGCCTCCGCATCCTGGGCGGGGACGGCCCCACCGGGGCCCCGCGCCGCGCGGAGCTCTCCCGGGCCACCGACCGGTGGCTCGCGGACCTGCTCAACGCGCCCACCCCGGAG